>NZ_KL370793.1:0-287618 GCF_000701565.1 Selenomonas sp. FC4001
ATTTCACTTGAAGAAGTCCATGGGGATATTTCAATGACAAAAGCCGTTATCCTTCGATAACGGCTTGTCACGATATGCAACCTTTTAATGGGGCAAGGCCTGTTCCAGTCCAAAGCTCACCCGCAGGGCGACCATCCGGGCATCTGCAAGCGCAGTCTGATAGCCCTGTTCATACTGCTGCTTGGCGTAAGTGTCAACCAAATGAATAATCTCCTCCAGCTGCCCTTGCGTCCAAGGACTCATGGCATAGGCCTCCCCCAGCTTGCCACGTATTTCTGCATCCAAATTTCTCATACTTACCTCCGCAAAATCCAAACATATACATCAATAAAATATGCCTAAATCACCAACCATTATTTTTATCCAATTAAAGGAATACATTTTTCAAAGTCGAAGTATTATGTGTCTATAGTAAAGCCCCGCCCCATCATCTATCAACACTAGGAGGTTTCTAGCATGAAAAAATTATTACTATTTTTGACCTTACTGACATTTACTTCCATGACGGCTCCTGTATCAGCCACCCACTGGGTTCCCCTCTCCAGAGGAACCAATAATGTTCCGGCTGTTTTATTTGATACAGATTCCCTGCAGCAATCGGATAACACCCTTTACTTCTGGGAGAAAATCCAAAACTCTAAAGATAACTACCAGCTGCGCCTTGCCCGAGTCAACCTCACTGACTACACCTTTGCTGATGCCGAAATAGTTCAGCAAACTCCTGGCCAAAACAAAGTTTTCCTACATCCGGAATCTTGGACTGAATACGGCACCAGCCTTCATCCGCTACGGATGGTCTGGATGGATAAAGTTTTGTCCCAGCTGGGCAAAGCCCAAAAGATTCCTGCGGATATATCCCTTTCTCAGGTTACACCGCTAAACTTCTAATACCAGCAACCGTTAATAATTTATTCCCGCCTCATGTTCGCGGGCGGTCCTTTCCACCACTTCCGCATAGCCTGTCAAGGCCGCAAAGGGGGCAAACTGGGCCGCCCGCTTTATCATGGGCATACGCCGATGAAACTTCGGTTCCGGACGAGGTATATTGATTATTTCGGCATAATCCTCGATTTTTCTTGTTATGTTCATGCCTTGTGTCCTCCTATCTCACTGTTCCTTGCAATGGTACGGGCTTCTTTTTTGAGGTTGGCCGCCTTTAGAATGGCATTTTTGCCGAAACGGTGGCGGATGAAAAGCATAGCCTGCTGAAGGGATTTTTCCTTTTTTTCCGCCCGTTGGTCGGCTTCTTCCTGTTTGACTTGCTCCTCCAGATTATCAAAGAGATTGAACTGCACCACAGCTTCCTTTTGACAAGTCAGACTGTCCTCCAAGATGAGCCTGCCCGCTGTTACATTGATACGGCGGACAAGAAGCTCCGGCATTGTGATACGCTCATAAAGTGCCAGTGTTTCCCGCAGGATTTCGCGTGTAGATGAGGTATGACGTGGAAAACTAACCGTGCCATGAGCACTCTGGGGAACTTTGCGCCCATAATGGTCAATATGGACAGGCCCTGTATATCCTCTGGCGATATTTTCTATATCGTAGCCCACATCCAGCACAATCTGATTGGTCACCAGCCTTTTTTCCACAAGGTCAAGAATCAGCTGATCAGTCATTTCCCAGACGATAAGCCGTCCTTGTTCATGGGAGTACGGCTCATGCAAAACCTGCCCGCTCGAAAGACTGGTACTGGCGGGGCGGTAGGATTTAACCTGCTCAATATTGCAGGGTTCATATCCCCATGAATGGTCAATCAAAAGTTCAGCATTTACCCCAAAGGTTTTATACAATTTTTGCTCACCAAAGGGCAGCAGGGAATAACGAGCAATGTCACCCATAGAGTATAAGCCCATATCCACCAGTTTCCGTGCATAGCCTGCCCCCACCCGCCAAAAGTCAGTAAGCGGGGTATGCGCCCAGAGCTGCTGCCGATAACTCATTTCGTTAAGTTCTGCTATCCGCACCCCGTCCTTGTCCGGCTCCATATGTTTGGCTGTAATATCCATGGCCACCTTGGCCAGATACATATTGGTGCCGATTCCCGCCGTAGCTGTGATGCCGGTCTCCGCCAGCACCTCCCTCACCATCTTCATAGCCAGCTGGCGGGCGGTCAGCCGATAGGTATGCAGATATGGCGCAACGTTGATAAATACCTCATCAATGGAGTAAGGATGTATATCCAACTGTGAAATATAGCGCAGATACACACCATACACCCGCGCACTATACGCCATATAGAGTGCCATGCGGGGAGGCGCCACAATGTAGCTGATGGCAAGTTTTGGATTGTTCCCCAATTCCACTGCGTCAAAGGATTCCCCCACAAGCATTCTGCCTGGGGCATAGAAACGACGACAGCTATTGGCAAATCTGATTTTCTGCACCACCTCAAAAAGGCGCGCCCGCCCCGGCACCCCGTAGGCCTTAATAGCAGGAGTCGCAGCCAGACAGATAGTTTTCTCCGTTCTTGACTCATCCGCCACCACCAGATTGGTAGTCAGCGGATCAAGGCCCCGCTCCACGCATTCCACCGATGCATAGAAAGATTTTAGGTCAATAGCGATATAACTTGACTTTTCCATGATGACACCTACGCTATGTAAAACTTACTTACACATAGTGTAATACAAAAAGAAGCGGTTGACAAGTCAATTTTTTGACATGTCAACCGCTTTCCTGACATTATCGACTATAATTTTTATAAAGACAATCCGTCCGCCGCAGGAATGACTTTATTTTATAACGGCTCTTTTCGCCATAAGAATTAACACCCTCGCTCACGTCTACAGCGTAAGGATGCAGGGTATGCGCCACCTTCAATACATTTTCCCTGTCAATGTCACCGGCCACGATTACCGCCTTATGCATATGGGAAATGTCCTCGGCCAGCTTCTGGTTATGATAATCCTGTTCCCCTATATCCAGCAAAATGATTTCCGCAGGACACTCCTCTGCCCTTTTCACGGAAAAATAATGCTCATCATAGTAGTACCGCTTGATGACCGGGCGGTTCACCCTCCGGATAAATGCGTCGGACTCATTCCCATTGAGCTGCACATAGTCCAACCTCACCATGGATGCCACGTAGTTTACCCGATCCAAATCATCATCCGTGAAGATGCCAACTTTGCGCGTATAAGGCGTTTTCCAGGATAAAACCTCCGCCAGTTCAGGCTTCACAAAGTCCTTGTTGTCCACATCAAATACAAAGCTGATAAAATCTGCCCCATTGCGTTCCGCTATCTTGGCCGATATTAAGTCTTGAATCCCGGTAATCTTTGCTCTAATCACGACAAACCACACACCTTCAATAGGAATTAATACAATTATATTATAGCACTAAGTTTGTGTGATGTGTACATTAAAAGCAAAAATAGTAAAAATTTAGTCCATAGGTTGGATTATCTGCTTTATGCATTTTCTTCCGTAAAGAAATTCTGCACGTCCTGTAAAAACTTCGCCAACTCCACCATTCTGGAAACAGCAGTAAAACACTTGTCCAAATCATCCGCAGGGATATTATCAAAGCCATAGCGATAGCTTATCTTTGGCACATTGATACGCAGCGCCACAGATTTACCTGTTACCATAGCACATATATCCGTCATGCCATTGCGATTTAACCATCCGCATACGGCTTCCAATGCAGACAACCTGTCCTTTCCTCCTGTAAAAGTCAAATCCACTACCCCATCACTCATCTTATGATAGAGGACAACTTTTTCATAGGGATAACACGTCTGATAATCCGGCCAATACCCATTGGCAGTTTCTTTTGTCCGCATAATTAAGTGGGGAAAATGCTCCCTTTGATACTCCCGGTATTTGCGGAAAAAGCGATTGGCTTCTTCTTTAATCGTCACCTGGGGCGGCCTTTTTGCTTTGTCAATCGCCTGCATAACCTGCTGATAACGAATCGGACTCATGGTGTCCGTCCCCTTTTGAAAATAAGCCGCACATTCCTCATAGGAAACAAAGTGCTCATATTTTACAGCCTCATTATCTGTATCATAGTATTTCTGCGGGCATACGATAAACACGCGGTAATCAGCAAAAGTACCATCCTTCACCGCCTTTTCGCCGCGTTTCAGATAACGCTGGTGCTGCTCCGGCTGTGCCATGGCATCTATTTTATCCTCAATCAGCAAAGCATACTTCGTTTCCCCGTCCGTAAGAATAACCGTTATATCCGTTTCGCCTAAATCCGTCTCTGTATTGG
Source organism: Selenomonas sp. FC4001 (assembly GCF_000701565.1). Taxonomy (NCBI): domain Bacteria; kingdom Bacillati; phylum Bacillota; class Negativicutes; order Selenomonadales; family Selenomonadaceae; genus Selenomonas; species Selenomonas sp. FC4001. Next base: position 4,223 of record NZ_KL370793.1, read on the forward strand.
ATAATTCAGCATGAACAGCTGTCAGCCCCATGCTGCGCCAGTCCGTTTTGTCCAGAAACAACGCCAAAAAGCCGGCATCCGACAGCATGGCCTGCATCAGCAACACATCCATATCATGTTCGTAAACGGAACATAGAGAACAAGTAATCTTACCTTCCATCTGTTGACCTTCTTTCAAAATAATATATGATATCTACTTCACATAAAAAAAGCCGCCTTTTCGGCAGCTTCCAATTATGAAACAACATTTTTTAACGTCATCTCATCAACTTATTTCATTCTGCGCTTTGCCACCTTGATAACCGCATCAATAATGTCCTTTGTATGCTCATCCAGCTGCGGATATATATGGATAATCTTCTGCAGGCGTTTGTCCACTACGGGGGGGCATTTAGCCTGGGCGTTTCCTATAGCAGGAAAGAAATACTTTATATCCACATCCAGCGCCCGAGCCAAATTCTTCAAATCCTCCACACTGACCCCTTTGGTATATCCGCGTTCCCAGTTGGATATAACCTGGGAAGATTTGCCTATTTTCTCCCCCAGCTCCACCTGGGACATATTCAGTTCCTGCCGACGAGTCCTTATGTAATAACCTATGGTGTCCATGCATCCAACCTCCCGGATTCTTCTCTAATAAAAGTATACCATACAGCGGATATTTTGACTTGTCAATTTTCTCATAAATAGAAAACGGATTTGACAGTTCAATTTTTGACATGTCAAATCCGCTCGCCCACTTTTTATTTCTCCAGCCGTTTCAGCTCCTGTATGAGTTCCCCCAGCTTGTCGGTGAATTTATCCATGGACTTTTGAAAACTGGTCAACAGATAAAAGGTCACTACAATAGGGAAGCCCACGGCGGAAACGGCGGTCAAAATGGTCTGTTCCATAATGTCCTCCTCTCACCTATACGAAAAGCCCCAGCATCATGCCGGGGCTTTTGTCGGGTCAGGCCGCCCGCCTTACTGCAAAAGCGTTTCCTCTACGGTGCGGATAAAAGCCTTATCCAGCGCCTCCAGATGGTTTTCGTTCACAATCAAGGCATCCTTTTCGACCATTTCGGCAGCCGCTGCGGCTACTTCGGCCTTAGTCAGGTCATCCTTGGGGCTCGTGATGGAAACCGTGGTGTTCTTCCCGTTGCTCATTCTGAAATTCATTACCAGTGTCGCCTTCATTTTTCACCCCTCCTTAGCCTTCCTGCGCCAGCAGGCAGGAATCTACCCGGCCGATACCGTCCACAGGGAAAGATTGCAAATTGGAAAGCTTCTTGCCAATGGAAAGCAGGTCATCGTCGGCAATTTCCGGATTGACGTGCGCCAGATTCAGATAGCTGTGTCTATCCTTGCCCGTTTCATCACTGCCCGTAATGCGGGTAATCTGGAGCGTGGTTTTCTTGGTGTGTCGCATTTCTAGTCCCTCCTTAATCATACATGCAAAAAGGCCGCCGGATTGTCACCCTGCGGCCTTCTTGCGGAATGACAACCCAAATATATCTCGCGCCCGTCGGCGTAGATACCATAATTTTTGTCATTTCCGATATGTATTCAGTTAGGATGTTATAGGAAAGTATAGGAAAGTTCTTTCAGTTACTATAATATGGAGTTGACCGGTCAATTGCAAGAACTAAATTAATCATTTTCATTTAAATCTTGCCCTTCAACAAGATGAGTAGCTAAATATTCCCATATCAAAACGATTAACAATTCTTTTCTACGAGCTGCTGTAATCCTAATCCGCCTAGTTCCCATTGGTCTATAATCTTCATTCGGAGCTACAATATTGAAACGATCGGCAATCATTTCTATTCTTTCCAAAGGATAATTTAATAATCCACTTTTTATTTCTTCCTCAGTTAATCTATCTTCCGAAGATACAAATAATTGCCATTTCTCACGATATGTCTGTATATTATTTTTACTTATGTTTTTCCTTCCATAGATAACAGCAATATCAATAGGTAATATATAACAATCACCATTATTTTTATCAATGCATACAGCAAAATCACAGTCCTCGACGGATAACAAGCGTTCCTTATTAACACGCTTATCTATTTGAACCCCTGCTCTTTGACCATGAGTAAGCGAAAATTCATTATTACTACTTCCTTTTATTTCAATTCTATAGAGTGCTCTACCAGATAATATTGCTCCATCACATTCCATATCTCGCCACTCTTTAGATAAGCATGGAAAACCTGCTTGTTGTGCACGTCCAAAAAACAAATTTTCTGCAGCCGCCCCTGATAAACTTCTATAGCTTCCATCATTGATATTTCTAATATTTTTTTGCCATGCCATAATATAATTCCTCCATTTATTGCTACATAAATTTTATTTTGCTCTAATTATTTATTAGTCTTCATCTACATCATAATATGCGGCTTCATCGGGCAGCTTGATATTGGGCACCCATACTTTGCGGCCTTCCCAGCCTTTATCCTTGTTGCCGGTCATTTTATACATGGTCAACACGACTTTATCCGTGATGCTGGCGCCAAGGTTCCAGTCATCCGGGGACAGCAAGGCGCGGCCGCCGCGTTTGATATCGCGTTCCCGGCGGACAATGAGCACGCCCTGCGCGGTGGGATTCTGCGCGCTGAATGCGTCCATAAAGCCTTTGAATGCCTCCAACGGGAAGTCTTCGGTGGTGATGTAGTCCAGCACCCGCCGCATGACACGGAGATTGGCCTGATAGGTGTCCTTCTTATCATCAAAGGGAGCCAGCAGTTTGTCGATGGCTTCAATATCTGTATTGTCCACAATCTGTGGGAAGAAGTTTTTGCCGCCCGGGATGATGTTGACGCGTTTTTTGTCCAGCACGTTGGCACGGGTGGGCTTAATGCCGCCCGCATAGAACAAGTGTATCTTAGGCAGCCCTTTTTCAATCTGGGCGATAAGTGCGTTATTGGTGGCGTTTATTTCCGTGAACAGGTCAAAGAGCTGGCCGTCAATATAGAGCCGGATAAGGCCGGGGTCACGGTCATAACCGAACATTCTGCTGTGCTGCCACATGGTATCAGCCTGCGGATTCTTGGAAGTGCGGGTGTAGTAGACCGTAGCCAGCCCCGGGAAGGTTACACCCCGTCCCAGCGTATTGCCGCCAATCACAATATTTGACCCTTGGCTGTATTCGCTGCTGTCCACTTCATTTTTGCCGTTCAGAATATTGACGGACACTTTTTGACCCGTCAATAATTCCCGCACATACGCCATTACCTCATCCAGCGGGCGGGCGTCGGATTTCTGCGGAATTGACTGGTCATACATGGCCTTAAAGGCTTCCTGTATTTTTGACTGGTCAAAGTCAGCCGTCAAGCGGGCAAGTATCTTTTCCGCCTCATTTGCATACTGATTATGAGAGGCCACCCGGACACTGGGATGGATCATAAAGTTGCAGACGGGCTTTCCGGCAAGAAGCATCTGGGCAGAAGCAATGAGGTGATGAATAACGGCCTCCTGCAATGCATCATCCTCGCTTGGTATATCGTCAAGGAGCCGGATACAGGGTGGAATATCGGCGTTGACGGGGAAGAAGAAATCTCCGCCCATATAAGCCTTGCCCGGTTTGAAGTAATGGGTAAACAGCGGTTTCCAGCCCGTGGCCTCAGCTTGCAGGAATAATGCCTGCGGCGTGCCGGTCACTTGCAGATACAAGCTGCTGGAAGCGTCATTTTTGATAGAGTTCAGATACTTGTTAATAGACGATACATCCTGCTGATTGACCTTTGTATTCAGTGAGGCCGCATCCGCTTCATCATCCACGATAAAAAGCGGATTGCCCAGCATGAAGTCCGTGGAATGGAACACCGTGTCCCACAGTTTCAGCATACGAGCGTTCTTTTTGAGCACGACAATGGCGGGCTGTTCCAGATTGCTGTCCACAAAGAGGCGGCTGTCGTTTTCCCCGCATATGCAGAAACCTTCCAAGTCCTCCTTTACCCGCTGGAGGGTTTGCTGCTGGAGCACCACATTGTCGGTGGTCAGAAGCAGGAAAACAGGAAAGCCAAGGTCAGCAGCCTTGCACATGATGCCGAACATCTGCCCGGTCTTGCCGGACTGGACATTGCCAAGCAGAAGGCCGATTTCATGGCTGACAAAATCGAAATTATTTAGGTGCTGGCTGCCGACTTCTTCGGCAGTTTTGCTTACCGATTCTGCCAATGCTTCGTTGCCACGGGCTTTGATTTTATTGATATATGTTTCAAGATACCCCATGCCTGTACTCCTTATGCTTCATCATTATTACTCTGCTCAAAGGACAGAAGCCAAACATCCAGTTCCGTGCGAATAACTTCGCCTTCATCGTTTTCGCATACGTCAACGGCCTTCTGGTCTGTTTTAGAAAGAATGAGGGTATTACGACCATAAGCCGCCAGCATTTCCTGCGTAATCATGCCGGAGCGGTCTTCATCTTCCTGCGTATTATTGACAGGTTTTACCAAGCCTGCGGCAGCGAGCCGACCTTTCAGCCAGCGGCCAATCAAGAGTTCATTGCCCACCGCGCTGAACTGCTTGTTCCCGTCACTGGTGGTATGCGCCTTGAACCAGTAACCGTCATCCGTAACCACAAAGAAGGGCTTGTTTTTTTCCGGATAGCCCTCCATAGTGGTAATGCTCTTGCTGACCGTCAGCTGGATTTCATACCAATCACGGGGCTTGCGGGCGGAACGCGGGGCAGCATAGGCCACGTTAATATTGGATTTTGTATAGTGCTTGCCGTCATCCATAAAGCGTTCAGCTGCCGCCGGTACTTTCAGCGGAAGTTCAAAGGAAACCTGCGTCTTGTGCTTGTCGTAAAGCTCCACGCTGTTAGGCGGCAGCTGGGAGACTTCCTGCACGCCGTTCAGGGCCATATTCTTTTCTGCGATTAAGGTCATTCCCTGCACCTGCTGAATGGGCTGGGAACATTTTGGCTGCCATAGTTCATCCACGAACTGCGCCAGCGCAGCCACTTCCTCCGGATTATCCGTCATGGCGGATAATTCATACTGGCGGCGGTTCGTAGCCTCCAGCTTGATGGCACCTAAATTGTGCGAACCGATAAAGGCGCTGAAGGGCTGGCCATCCTTATAGAACACATAGACTTTGCCATGGTACTTGAAGGGGCGGACAAGGTGTATTTCGCCCTGACCGTCAGCCTGCCATTTATCCGCCAGCTCCATAGCCGTGCGGTACATTCCTTCCGGCATCCCTTCGATAAAGTACATGCCTAAGTTTACACGCACCTGATTGAGAGACGTTTCCTGCAAGTTCTTGTCCAGTTCCAGCAGGGCACCTTTGGAGGCGTAGCCTGTGGCAACATCCAGCCGGTCAGCTTCGCCCAGCGACTTAGCCAAAGCATCCAAGAAGGATTGCTCCCCTGGCTTTACCCGCAGCGGCAGGATGTTAGAGTATAGTAAGTGCATTGTCATTCCTCCCGATTTGTTTTCATACCTATAATATTAGCACACCCCAACAGAATTGAAATGCAAAAATCATCCTAATTTATATAGGCATTTTTACTTTTCACTCACAATATCCTATTTATGTGTTAAAGTAAAATATCTACCTCAACCTCTTACTAGGAGAATCCCACAGTAACGAATTCGGCGAAAAGTACGTGTAAAAGTATATAGTATTCCCATCAATCAAAATGAGCCTGACCACATTATAGATTGTCAAGCTCATCTTTATTTGTGATTCTGCTAATTTGCATAAACTATGTAATATTTAAAAATATACACTATTTCACCCATACAAGCCACAAACAGGAGCGACTAAAATCTGCCGCTCCTATATTTATTAATTCGCTTTCTTTATACATATAATTAAGTAAAGCGAATTATTATTATGAAATGTAATCGTCTATTCCTTTTTTATACATATCCATTGCTGCTAAGTAGCATTTTACAACATGATTACGAATTTCAATTAACTCATAAACATTAAATTGAGGATTTGATGTTGAATTTTTCGCATATATTTTATCTCCATCTTCTATCAAAACGCAATCTTTTGCCACTGCCATATAGTGGAACGATGACGGATCATCTTCATTACCTCCTAGATTAAAAAACACCTGAGCTACAGAAGGAAGACCATTATTATAAGTCATTTCGCCAACATCATATGGCATAATAAAATTACATTCTGTTATTGCGCTATCAACTTTACTGATATCTCCCGTATCAACTAGTTCAGAAGTCAACATCAAAAACTCTTCGATTTTAGACTTAGATAAACTAACCGTAGTATAGAAATCAATTTGTTTTTTTGTAAACATTTTACACCATTCCTTCTAAATAATATATAATTTTAATTAAATATGAATCTAATCAGTTTCAGTCAATGTACTCATCTAAAAACAGTTTTAAGTTGCACAATTTAGCATAAGCGCAGGTTATTCTATGATAGTCGACAAATGTAACCATTCACCTCCTTTACAAATTCTTTATAAACATATTCGGCCACAAATAGGAAGTCAGCGAGCGTGTAAACATAAAATTTCTCGTTCATCTCACTTGTAGCAAAACAGTTATACCTAACTATTATATGTTTATTTTCAAAAAAAATAGGCATACTATATTTTCTTAATATGTTGCTTTCACGTATCTTTTCTAAGAAAGCATAAATTGGCACATCAGTCAAAGCACCATCATTAATACCAAACTGAGCCATTAAGTTAACTATTATTTTATTATTATCAAGATAGGAATTATTTACTGTGCAATACTCAATTTGCATAATAATAGATACAGTAAAGTTTTCCGTAACATCATGTTCAAATGTAATAAATATTATACCAGGTTCATCATCTGTTATTATATGAACATCATGTTCTTTATTCTCTATAAACTCAACTAGATTAGGTAAGTACTTAATTTGATTATATGAATGCACCTTTATCCTCCTTTATTTTTTAACTTCCAGTTGATATTATTATCAGACGATATTTTCTTTTGTGCATTTACACAATACGAAATAAATTGCTTTAAACCATCAAGCATAATCGAATATGAAAAAAAAGGCGTCCTTTCATCAAATAAAGTTACATCTATATCACAAAGACTATTTTCAAATGTATGAAACCTATAAGATGCATCTATATTAATCCAATAATATTTATCAGAAACCGAGTCTTCAAACAACATATCTTTCCTAAACGATGAGTAAAATCCACACTCAATTTGAATATCATTCATCGCTTTATCTAAATAATTAAAGAAATCACTTTCTTCCTTATAATGACCTCCATTAAATTGAACGATTTTGCGTATAGTGAATGATATACTGCTTAATTTCCCTTCTTCGATCAACTCTATATTCAAGTATGAATCAAATGGTATTGTCTCTGGAAATTCAAGTTCTGCTACATATCTTCCATATTTATTAGAATCAGTAACTCTACCTCTAAATCCATTAAAATTTAGTATTTCAACAAATTCATAAAAACTATCAACACCATTAGGTCTATCAACTTCATAATTTAATAATCCATCCCAAATAGATATGTCATACGAATCGAGACTAGACGTGTTTTTTTGTCTTTTAAGTATTATTTTTATTCTTGCACCATAGTTATATCCGTTTCCACCATATACATCCATCACTGTACCAGATATAAAATAACCAGCGTCCATATGCGGTGCTACTTGAGATGCTACACCAGCTGGCAAATATCCTAGCTGAACACTCGCACAATATACAGCAACCGCATTGTGATCATATAAGTTATTAGGTTCTCGAACCAATGCTACATCTTGACCTATTTGTAATTTTTTTACAGCATTTTGACGATTTTCATATGTTACGCCAGCAATTTTTGTGGTTATTATTGTCTCTTTTTCACTATAGCTCGTGTCCTTTTGGGAAAGATTTTGCCGATTGACACAATAATCACTATACACTTCTTCAGCAAAAATCGCTTCATCAATCATACGTTCGTATTCTTCTTCATATTCGTCCGGATCACCGTAATCTTCGTAGTCATCTTCCCCATCAAAGCCATTATAATCCATTTTTTCACTTCCTTAATAAAAATCCAATAAAAACTAACTGATTCCAAATAGTCGTCATCATTGCGCTTGCATTGTAGAAATTAATCTACATACATATGGCGGAGAATATATAGTTAATTATATGGTTCCCATGATTTCCCATGATACTGCATTAATCGTTCATAAATTTCATCAGCTTTATTTTTATCTTGGGAGCACCCCCAGCCATGATAATACATCATCCCCATATTATACAAGGCGTTTTCATAAAAGTGCGCTCTCTCTTTAACAGCCATATCATACCATTTCATAGCTTCTTTATAATTCTTACCTATACCAGGAAGATCATTATAATACAGGTCACCCAACTCTTTATAATGGTGTGATAAATCATCATCATAATGATTATTAACTTCCTCTAGATATCCTTTCAAAGCCTTTTTGAACCAAATTGCAGCAGTATTATCATTCTTAGTTACGCCGTACCAACCACGCTGATACGTACTTCCCATATTATACTGTGCTACCAAGCAACCATTATTTGCAGCTTGTTCTTCCCAATAAATTCGCTCGTCATAATCGTTCATTTGTTCAGATAAACGATGCTGTGCTTCAGGATATCCTAATCTTGCAGCTTTTTTCCAGCACATGATAGCATCCTTAATATATTCATCGCTATAATCCATTAAATATAAATCATAATATGCATTTCCTTCTTGATAATACAACACTGCATCATTATTTTGATTTTTTTCTTTTGCCGTATTAATGGCCATAACGTACAATCTTCTAGCCGTTTCATCATCTTTATCTATTCCATAATGACCATACTCATATGCTGCACCGAGTTTGCGCAATGCATCAACATCGCCTTTGCTGGCCAACAACCTATATTGATTAAATAAATAAGCCTCTACATTTAAAGGCATAAACCTGCAAATTCCTTCCTGCTTTTCACCTTGCAGTTTTCTATATGTTGATTCCAATTCTTTTATAGAGCATCTTAGTTCTTCTATACTCATGTTAGTTTTGGGTAAATTTTCAAATACATCTAACCTATAATCAAAAATATCCCCAGATATATACGCCTCTTTAATATAGTCTGTCACACTAGGAATCATCGAAATGAAATTCTCCATTTCGATAAACATAGCATCATTCAGCCTTTCAAAAAATATTTGTATCAAATCTTGAACAGCTTTTCCATTAAACATCCACGAGCCTATTATTGTCATAACAAATGCATCACTGAGTATTTTATCTTTATATTGCTCTGGATGCAACACTATATGCATTGAGTCCATGATTTGAACTTTTCCATCAACACTTAAATATTTAGGGACAGAAAAAATAATGTCAATTGCATCATCTTTAGTCAAACCTCCTTGTTTTCTGTTGGTGTCCTTTATCTTCTTCACCAAAACAGGAAAAAGCGAATCCATTTTTGCATGTATTTCCGGTCCAGGTAATTGAACACCTTTGACAACCAAATAATCTATCACCTTATTTATAATATCTTTATTATATGCTTGCATAATAGCAATATACCTCCTTAGCAACTTCGAATATCTAGTTATTGATCCTATTTCACTTCCATTAATGTCTCATCCAAATCCTCAATCAAAGGACTCGGCTCACCATCAACGCCGTCCACAGTAAACATATAGAGCATATCTCTTGCCCTTGTCATGCCCACATACATCAAACTGCGTGCTTCATTCATTAAATCCTCTATTGAATCATCATCATCACCAGCAGCATACTTGGTATAAGGAAATATCCCATCATCTACAAAAGGCATAATTACATAATTAAACTCCAACCCCTTGGATGAATGATATTTAACTACTTTTACGCCCGGCTCCAGAACTTTATACTCATTATTTTTTTCTATCAACTGATAGGGGATTGATGCTGTATTCAACCATGCCTGAATCTTACTGATATACGTCTTATCCCTTCCCAGCAGGGCAATCGTACTTTCCGGCTTATTGCTCCGGATTTCCCTTATCAGGGTAATAATGTCTTCCTGTTCCTGGCGATGAGAACTTTCATATATCAGCTGTGGCAATGGCCCTTCCCGCTTCGGTAGTTCAGGAATCGTAAAATCATCCGCATCATAGCGTTTAATTTCTGTGTTCGCTTCTGTCAGGCTGTTGGCCAAAGCTGCAATTTGTCTTGTGTTACGATGCGTACCCTGCAATTTTTTAGAAGCCTGGCCACGAATTTCAATGCCCGCTTCTTTCCATGTAAACCCGGTTTTATAGATTTTTTGAGCAAAGTCTGCTGATACCGTTATCGACACACGTGCCAAAGACTTGGCTATAATCATCTTGCTCAAAGTCAAATCCTGTGCCTCATCCACTAATACAAAGTCATACTGGCAGTATTCAGGAATTACTTTTTTTGCCAATTCTTCCGCGACAACATCAAATGTCCTGGCGTTTTTTAATCTTAATTTCTCATAAAAGTTTTCATAAACATCATAGATTATACGTCTGTCATCCTTAGTTACACGAGTTGCGCCCCGTCCCTTACGTACACAGCTTTCATAGTCAGAAAAATTTTTCATCAGATGCTGCTTCATCCATTTTATCTCATCCATGAGAAATTCCCGTTTTTCTTTTTTGAAAAATCTGCTGCCGGAATATTGTTTTTCCAACTCCGATACCACATCATTAAGCTCACGGGTATAATTGTTATATACGCCATAAGTGCTGTGTCCTATTATTTTTTTATACAGTGCCAGGATTTCACTGTCCAAGGTGCTGACCTTGATATCATGGGCTGCCTCTGCACCGCCTTTTTCTAATACCTCATGCGTATATTCAACCAGAGAATTTGCAAACGTGAATACCGCAATCTTCGCTCTTTTCCCTTTTGCCTTGGTTTTTTCATAAATCTGGAGAGCACGGTTAATGATGACCAGACTCTTTCCAGAGCCTGCCACCCCTTGTACAATCAAATCCCTGTGAGAAGCAAAGTCTACACACTCTTTTTGTTTTTCTGTCAACATATCTTTTGTTACTTTCATAAATTAATCCCGTCCAAAAAAAGCATCTAATTCATCATCCAAATCAAAATCTTCATCCATAATTGGATTTATTTTTTCGCCCCCGGCATCCACAAACAAAGCACGTCCGCGCCCTTCAACGGTAAGGTCAGATGGCTGCCAGTACCGGGCAAATTTCTCCCATAGAGATATTTTTAATGAGGTACTCATTTTTAAGCATCTCCTTTGACAAAACAATATGCCTTGTGCGGGCAGTAAGTACACATCTTTTCCTTGCTTTCAGAAGTGATCGTTCCTCCCTGCAGATAGGTATTCACTGTATCTATGGACAAATACTGCAAATAATGCCTTTTTAGGGTATATTCCTTATCTGCCAAAGACTGACGTTCCTGAGCCAATACATCCGTTTTATACCGTTTGGCAAAATCCAGCCGTTCCTGACGCTCTGCTTCATTGAAGGCAGGGTAAGCCGCAAATACCTGTTCTGCAGCTGTTTCATAGCTGCAGGAAGCCATATCCGCCATCAGCGAAATCAGCACAGCAATATAAAACTGCATCTGAAACGTACTGGAAAAGACAGGATGTGAAGCCAGAATATAATCATAGAAAAGCCGCCAGCTTTCATTCGGACAGAAGGCTGTATCCATCTTGATTTCCGTCGGCCAGATTTTTTCCTCGGATGCCAGCACGGCCATAGCCTGACTGGTCAATTTACAGTCATCGCCAGCATAAGCAGCCTCTTCCGGAAGTTCTTTCAGCATCTGCTTTTCATCTTCAATGGTCAGGCTGTATGCTTCCTTCAGCTGCAAGAGATATACCGATGGATTCAGTTCCTTATCATTTAAAATCTCCATCCAGGAAAATTCCACATTTTCCAGCTGGTTGGCCACATGAAAAAGGTAACGGTTCCCCAGCAGGGCATTATCCATGCAGTGCTGGTAGTCTCTGCAGCGTGCCGCGACCTCATTCCGGCTGGTCAATGATTCAATATATCCCTTGGTCAGCGGCCACGGATAAGGGCGGCTCTGTCCCGGCATATTCTGAGAATCACAGCCGCAGACCATAAACTTTTTACCCGGATGCAACAGCTGCGCACTTTCTATATCCGAAAGGCCGCGGGCCGGACCGAAGACCTCTTCATCCGGGATAGCCTCTTCATCCTCCAGCTTTCCTCCGAGGAAGAAACTCATGGCCTCTGCTAATCCTGCAGGTCGGCATTCTGTAATATGCCGGGGAGTGCCCTGAAGACGCTCCAGCATTATTCTAAGCACCGCAGCCTCTTCTTCATAAAGCAATTCCTGGGGCGCTTTATCCTGTAACATTTTATAGACTTTGCGGAAATGCTCTTTCAAATCAAGCGTATCCCCGCCAGCAAACAGCATTTGTGCATCTTCCATCATGTGCTTGATTGCTGCCATAAGTTCAGCCAGACGGGCATCGGAAACAGTGAAAGCTCCTAAATTGTGAAAAGGATTTGTTACCACTTCCCGCCAGCGCTCCAGATTTTCACCTGCAGCATTTTCAAAGAGCGGCATAATCTTCTGTTTAACTTCCTGAAGCCTGTCCATTGCCGTCTGCCATTCATCGACAGTACGGCATGCACGGAAATAGTCCTGCACCATATCATAAGTGCTGAGCAGCTTTTTGCTGTCTTCATATCTGCTGCCAGCCCAGCCTGTAGAAAGACAAACCCGTACATTATCCGGTTCAAGCACCAGCCCTGTCTCATCATCCCACATATTATACAGGGACAGCAGATAGCGGCCCACCGGGTAAGCCAGCAACTGGGATTTTTCCGCCCGCTCAGGAAAGAATGTTTCCAGGATTTCCTTGATCTGCCTGCTCATTACGGCATAAATAACGGTATCACCGGCCTTGACCTTTTCCAGCTTTCGTACCATAGCAAAGGCATCCCGATATTTGACAATACGGCGTTTCTTTTCTGCACTGCCTGCAGGCAAAACCTCCTCATCTGCCCAGCGTACAACCATCTTTTCCTGGAAACGCGGATTCTTCTCCCAGATTTCGTAGTAAACAGGTTCCTCATCATCCATATTATTCAGGAAATATACCGGTATATTCAGCTGCCGGAACGCATTTATCAGCCGCGACTGCAAAGGGGTTATATAATAAAATCCCTGAAAGTATACCGCGCGGGGAACACCTATCGCTCTGCCGGTCGTCCGCATCACATTTTCCGTGAGTTCCTTTTTAAAGGAAGCAGCTTCTTCCCACCTGCTCAGCCTTTTTTGCAGGATTCCCACGCCGCTTCTTCCATCGGCGGCAAAATCCCGATAAATCCGTTGAAAAAGTTTCTGCTCAAAGCTTTCTACTGGCAGCATGGCCGGCTCAGCCCCAATTTCTAAAAGTGCCGAGATGCTGGCAATAAGATCCGATTTATTGTTATACATAGCCCGGAAGGCATTTTCCAATCCTGCATCTTTGGATTCTGCCTCCATGGCGCGAATTATTTCGTCCAGCAGAATGAACTGCTCCAGCTTGCGGGTATTTTCATACCACTCAGGCAGGAGAACACGCATAACCATATTGACTTCCATCACCTGCGTATTCACGCCATTTTTACGAAAAGCCTCTGCCATCTGTTGGTTCGCGGTAATGACCAGACCATTATATGCAATTGCGCCATTGACCAAGGATCGTGCATATTTATATTTTATAATAACCGGCTTCTGCAATTACTTGACCTCCTGACAGTTCTGCACATACTCTTCCCAAGTGTTTTCCTTCGGTTCACGGGAAATGATACAGATAAGATTTTCAATGGTTCTCGTCATGGCCACATACAATATACGGGCTTCTTCGCGGCGGGCTGCCTGCTGTTCATCTGCCGTCATATTTTCATAACAGTCATTTTTGCGAAGCTTTCCCCTATGCTGGAATGCCCAGCCAACATTGAGCTGTTCATCTTTTTCTTCCGTGATGAAGCCCTTGAATTTATCATAATCTTCGTCCTGAAAGAACGGATTATTCATATAAGGCAGTATAACCGTTTCAAACTCCAAGCCTTTCGCCTTATGAACGGTCATTACCTCTACCAGACATTTGCCCTCTTCCGGCTCCTTATCCGGATAAACACAGTCCTCCGACCTGTCTGTCTGTATCTTATTTTCCAGAAAAGCAAACACGCCCAGCAGGGAAGCATATTCCCCGGTGAAATTTTCATAGAGAATGCGCATCAGCTTATTGAGATTCAGCAGATAACAATCGACATCATAATCTGCATCCGCACTATGCCCATACAAAGGGAAGTTATTGCGGCGCAGGCTTGTATAGCGTTCCAAAGGCCGCAACTGATCAAAAAGCCCATCCAGCATGGGGAAGAACGGTTCCACCCGCAGCCGTTTCAAAATGCTCTGCCAGCCATCTTTGGCTAAGAGTCCTTCTAAATAAGCACGCACGGCTTCTTCATCACCCTGCATCCGGGCGAGTTTCTCCCCATCCGGCACCATGGCTGTATAAGGAGTCAGCAGCAAATTATACAAGCGGCGAGTGTCTTCTGGATAAAGCAGGGCCCCCAGCAATGCATACAAATCCCGCACCGGCTCGCTGCGGTAAAAGCCACCGCTGAGCTTAGCCCTGCAGGAGATTCCTTCCGCTCTGCACATTTCAGCAACTTTCGCCACCTGATTATTGGTTCTGGTCAGCACGCAGATATGCTTGGATTTCGGTCTCCATTTCTGAATTTCCGGGATAATCGCTGCATCATTTCTTCTGCATTTAACTTTTTGCAGACTTCCCCTGCTCTCAATACAGGGCATAACACTGCCATCCCAGACCAACAGGCCACTATCGCCCCATTGCTTAAAGAGATTATTCATCACATTCATAATCCCGGCAGCTGTACGATAGTTTTTCTTCAATACCGCTGTGCAGATATGCTCCTCTGGTACGCCATTCTGTTTTAGGCATTTTTGCAGTTCATCAAAAGCAGATTCCTCGGCCCCACGGAAACGATAAATACTCTGTTTGACATCTCCCACCACAAAGAGCTGACAGCCCATCATCTTCTGCAGCCACGCGGCACTGCGAATCTGGCTGTTATCTGTATCCTGGAATTCATCAATAAACAGAAAGCGGAACTTTTCCTGCCGCATAACAAAATCTTCACTACGGGTCAAGGCATCCATATCCGCCTTGATATCGTTTATGGTATAGGCATTATGCTTTTTCTTGAACAACTGATAGCGTTTTTCTGCTTCTACGATA
The DNA here is from genome assembly GCF_000701565.1 of Selenomonas sp. FC4001. Classification (NCBI taxonomy): domain Bacteria; kingdom Bacillati; phylum Bacillota; class Negativicutes; order Selenomonadales; family Selenomonadaceae; genus Selenomonas; species Selenomonas sp. FC4001. Next base: position 19,444 of record NZ_KL370793.1, read on the forward strand.
ATGCGCTGAAGGTTTTCGTTGATAATGCTGTCCTGCTTATCTGCTGCAGTACCAAAACGCATTCCTTCTATGGCTTCCTCAAAATATCCCCGGGAATGCAGTTTTTCCCACATGTTAAATGCCTTGTCAACATACTCATGAATGGGCATGACATTGGCATCCAAAAAAGTTTGGTGATTCTGCTGCTTGAAAAAATCGTTGACAATTTCTCCTAAAATTCGTTTGCGCTCATAAATAAAGCTCTTAATAGAAGAATCCGTACCGTATCCAAGCACGCTGCCATCATTTTTCAGCACCGTATAAAAGAAACTGTCAATGGTGGATATCTGCATCTGGCTGAGTTCTTCCATAACCTCATACCAATGCTGTTTATGCGTCAAATCGAACATGGCCATAGCCCGCTTCTGAAGCTTGCCAATCATACTGGCAGTGGCCTTATTGGTAAAGGTAATCATGGCAATGTCAGCCGGACGAAGATTTTTGACTGTGGCCAGCAGAAACATAATACGGTCAATCATGACTGTAGTCTTGCCCGTACCAGCCGCTGCCTTGACAATGAGCATATCCTTGGTATTGAAATGCTCTATATCATACTGTTCATGATTGAAAACCTTATTAAGCGGAAGCTGGCACAACTTTTCAAAATCCCGCTGCTGTTGACTGTTTCTTACACCGTCATAAATCGTAAGCGCCGGTACATCACTGCTTGTTACAACATAAAGCTGGAAAAAACTGCGGTCATATTTTTTCTCCAAATCAGCAAAGATAACGGCCTGCTTTTCATCCACAAATAACAGACACTTTATTCCTGCCTGGATATATTCCTCTATTTTTGACTTGTCATATTTCAAAATGTCAGCGCCTGCCAGCAGCAATGAATACTTCATAGGAAGCTCATCCTTCTTCTGTACCAGCTTCTTCTTTGTCTCTGGGCAGTTTCCAGGCGGAACGTAGCTTTCCAAAGTAAACGCCTGTTCATTTTTAATTCTAGAAGCCAGCTGCTCCCAATCCTTATCCATATCCTTTATAGGCATAGCAAAATTAGACGTGGCCAGCCCGACATTTGTATTGGGCAGATTTTCACCACGTCTTATTGTCAATAATTTGCTATTTTCCTCAGTAAGTTCCCGCGTATCTACAAATCCAGCCAGCTCAATTTTGCAGGCACTGCTCCCATCCTTAACGATTTTTGACATGTCAGTGCCTAATTTTGTCATCACAAAAAAATGGGGCAGCTGTCCAGCATCCGCTCTGAACTGCAGTTTGCTCCAGTCAATTAAGAAAAATTTTCCCGTGGATTTTGTGCATTTGACGTCAACAGACCAATCTTTATAACATATATCTGCTATATCCCATTCTCCACGCGGTGTTACTGACCAGTCCAGTTCAACATGTACACCACAATTGGACAGCCATTTTTGAACAGCTGTCTCTCCCAGCTTGCCAATAAAGGTGTCTGAGACTATCTTTTCAAGCTTGCGCTCCGTCAACTCCTTATTATCAAACTCATTAGGCTTTTGATTAGGTGCTGCTTTTTGGGCAAACTCCCAGCATGCGTTTACTGTAGAACCTTCAATAATTATATCCACACTGAACAATCCCGTCTTTAATGATATCTTAATGATATCTTAATGATATTTTAAGTATTTTTTAATATTCCTCTAACATAATATCATATACTATTGTATAACACAATAAATTACCATCAATTATTCAAGCTTATTGTAAAAGTTCGTCCCCCTATTTCCAACCCCGTATATATCCCCCTTGTAAGAAGCAATCAAGCCCTTGACATACCAGTTATATCAAGGGCCTGATTCTTAACCATTGCTTTCCTGCAGACTCAGTATATTTAGGGCCTCTTCTTTAAGTTCATCATACATCAGTGGATTTCCTTTATAAATCTGCCAGATTTCATACTCCAGTTCAGAAGCCCCCGCTTCTTCCATCCCCAGCCCCTGCTCCAAGCGGCTGAATACTCCCATTTTGTAAATTAATGCCATTTTTATACGGTCACCTTCGGCATCCGGCCGATCAGTTCTTAACATCTGTGCAGTCAGTTCATCTATCAAAGTTTCTATTGACTCTCCATTAGTTTTGAACCGGTCAAATATATTCATAGCCAAAGCCAGCTCCTGAATAGTCCAGCCATCGCTGTCCGTCTCATCATATATATCCATATGGGGAGCATACAGACGTACCTCCTGTTCAACTTCGTTACTTTGAACGTCATCTTCAGCTTGCATATCTGCGGATACTTCCCAGCCGTCATCAGCAGATTCCTCCTCCGGGAAGGCTTCACTCTCCCCATCGCTATCAGGTTCCATAACCGTTGTATCTGCCGCCTGTTCTCTGCTTATTACATCATCTGTATTTACCTCGTCCTCCCTTTCTTCTATGCTTTCATGTGCAGATTCCTTCTTATGTATCTGAACATCCAGCGCAGTATCTTCACTGCGAACCTCATAATGCTTCTCCGGCAGGCCATAGACATTGACATCCTGATGGCTGGTCGTAAATGTAATATCCTCAATATGCGTTGGACTGTCAAACATGATTTCTTCCAGCCGGCTGGCGGAAATCTCCGTACATTGGTAATGCCTCATCAAATCCGTAAGGTACTTCACATATTTCAGACTTTCCATCCCCGGAGTATTATCATCCGGCATAAGTACCACCAAATAATCCCTGGCCCGGCTGATAGCCACATTGATAATATTGCGCTTGTTTAGAAACATTTCCGGACTGGCAGAAATTTTGGGCGGCGGATTGAATACGCAAAGGATAATATCACATTCGTCCCCTTGGAATCCATGTATTGTCCCGGCCTGCACCGTGACGGATTTCGGAATGTCCTGCTGCACCAATAATTTATCAATCAGATTTGCTTCTGTCTTATAAGGCGCAATCACGCCGATGCTGAAGGGTTCATCCCCATTTTTCTTATATAAAAGATCGGCTATATACTTGGTGAATTCAACTGCGAACAAAGCTGCATACACATGATAAGGCGACTTGGACTGCAGACGCTTCGCCCGATAGACGCCTTCATAGGGACTCACCGGAAACCTGACTATATTGAGATTCTTCAGCGGCAGCTCATCCTCAATATTCAACCTGCGCACATCATTTTCCTGACGGTTATGCTCCAGCAGGCCATTATAAGCAAACCTGCTGTAAATCTCTCCCACTATGGGGATACTGCGGTACTGTTTTTTCAGCTGGATGACCTCGTATTCGTAAGGCTCCGTATGCGGCGAACCAAAATCCTGCAGTCCTGTCATACTGTAAATATTTTCATCCTTCCAAAGGTCAACCTTGGCAATCGGTGCAATCTGCAGCGGATCACCGGCAATGACAAAATCTTTAGGCTTTAATTTGTACAATGGATAGATAATATTGGGCAGATGAATCATGGAGGCTTCATCAAACACGATATAATCCCATTCCATTTCCTTCAAAAGCCGGCCTCCTTCAATAAAGAAATCATACGGGAAACGTGCAATCGTAGTAACCACAGTATATTTTTTCCAATCCTGTATCCGAATGGTTTTATCCTTAAAGATGCCATCTTTCTCCAACGACTCATCATTCGTGCTGCCAAAACGAATCAGCCAATCCTTGCATGCCTCCTTGTCTTCTGACAAGTCAAAAAGACGTTTTGCCAGTACATCTGCCGCCTTATTAGTAGGCGTCAACACCAACACCTTATTATCTTCCTTCATAAATGGCGTAATCACTTCGCTGGCAAGATAGGTCGTCTTGCCGGTTCCCGGAGGGCCAAAAATGAATTTGATGTTTTCGGTCAACTCCGCTTTCATATCACAGCCATCTGCCAAGCCCAGTTCAGAGAAGCTTTTAATCAGTTCATTCAGCAGAAATGCCGGACTTTGCGCTGCTATCCTGCATTCCCGGACATTGGCAAGGTCAAAGCCGCTTATTTCATCCGCACTGCGCAATTTGACCTTCAGCTTATATCCTTTGACACTCATGGCATCAATCCAGGCGTTCCGCTGCGAACCATCAGACAAAGAAAACTCCAGTTTGACATTGCTGACTTCTTCCATGAACATAGGAATGTATTGGTTGGGATTACTGAGAATCAATGTTTTCTCTGTTTCCGGCTCCTTAGTCACATGACCAAATTTGATGTTGACTTCACGGCTGCTGCTCCCGGTATCATTGACACCAGTTTCCATATCCAGCAGCGCCTTGAACCAGCCATAGGAATACTTACTAGCCTTATCCGCCTCCTGGCTTAGCTCCTGCATCCGCTTAATTTGCTCAACCTGCTCAGCCGCTTTTTCCATCTCCCGCTCTATTTTCTTCTGATAATCCACAGGAGCCTTGGTATAATCGTCCTCATCCGGGAGCTCAATATCGTCATTATCTTCTATTATGCCAGCCCTATTGATACGATTCTCCACATCAGCTGCAGCCGTAATCTCCCCTTTTTCCTGATACTGATCTGCCTGTTCACGCTTCTCCTTTATCCTTTGAGAAGCCTTTTCAGATATTTTCCTCGTCAACGATGAAATACCTTCATCAATATCTTCTTCCTGAACCGACTGCGCTTCAACTGCTGGGGCATTTTCTGTTGGCTGCGTATTAGGCTGTTCGGGCTGTACAGCATCAGCTTCTCCAGCAGTGCTTTCTTTAGTTTGAACTTCCGTATTTTGTTTTTTTGCTTTTTCCTTTTTCTTATTAGCCAAAATCTCCAGCAATTCAGCTTCTGTGAATTCTGATTTCAGTTTTCTGTACAGTTCAAATTCTTTGCGCATATTTGGTGGCAGGTCACTGAGGATATTATTACCTACCCCTAAAAAATCTAAAAATGTTTTTACTTCAGTCGAATCCAAGTTATAGTTTTTATTAAGGTCTTCTATAAAAATATTATTAACAGATACTAACTCCCCTTCATTATTAACAAGCCATTTTGCACTCTTTAACTTCTTCAAATCCATCGATTCGAAATATGATGGTTTACTCCGCCCCCTTCCAGCAGGCTTTGTTGCTTCACCATTTAGAATCTTATTCATATTAAAGAACTTAAATAATTCGATTAACATATCAAAAACCAAAAAAGACCGATCAATGTCTTTCTTGCTTTCTATTATTTCGATATTTTCTTGTAATCCTTCGATTATTTTCTCTGTCCAATACGGGTTCCAGTTTTGATAAAAAGGCAGCTTTTTTTCTCTACCCTCTTCGATATTGTACTTATAATCTTTAATTTTCGGCAATGCATGGTCAATGCCTAGCTCCTTTAAAAGTTCATTCAAAACATCTTTATTATGGGTCGAAGAAGCTATTTTCTCTATTTTTTCACAATCATAGTATTTAACCGTTTTTACTCCATCAAAATACTTCTCCAAATTAATGCTATATTTATACACATCATCTTTATTTGCACGTCGAATTTTTCCACCATCCAAATAAAAGAATATTTTGTATGAAGATATCGTTGATATGAATTTTTCACGTTCTCGTCCATATATTTCTCTATAGTAAGTAAGAAACTTCCCCCAATGCTTAGACGGATCAAATCTTTTATTTGTTTCATACATTGGCAATATGTAATTATATATCTCATCTTTTAGTTTAGGCCTATGCACACCCAGTTGCTGTAAAAATTCTCTCACATCATTATTTTTTACCATTGGAGGATACACAACTGTATATTGTGTCTCTTCATTGTCTTCGAAAGGTAAAAAAACTATTGATTCACCATATTCATCATATGCAGCAACAGCATTTTTATTTTGATCCAATAATATTGGCAATTTTTTTGCTGTCTGTAAAAGTTCCCTATTCCCCATCAAGTATTTATATAATTCAATCAGCCATTTCTGTGTCTGCTTTTCTGTGAAAATTTTATCAATTTTTTCAATAAGATCGATTGGATTTACTACCATTGAAACAATATCTGATATATAATCTTGAAATGCCTCTTGATTTCCTTTGCTAGGTATTTTACAAGCGACCCAGCTTACTCTGGCATTGTTTGTCAATTGGCGAAGCTGCGTATTCGTGAGTAAACTCATGAATTTCACCTTAGGCGACCAATAAGCATGCTCCATCTTTATATACTCATTATTGCCTGCCGGAATGATTTCTGCCGTTTGGAATTTTAATTTTATTTTCCTAAAAATAGGTTCAAATGAAATCTGATCATTTTTTTGAGCCACATAAAACAACTCTTCATTATAGGGAATGATCTCAAATATATTTTCACCTATATATTCATGTTTCTCTTTCTCGCCCATCTTTTTAAGGAGCATTAATGAATCCGCTGCCAAATCAGCTAATGCATCCACCATCTTTAAATTGTGCTTTTCTTTAGCCATTATAGATTCACGATTATCTATCAGCAAAAACGGTGCATGAATTGCAAATGCCAGATTCGTATTTTCCTTTGTTGAGAAAAAACAGAACGCTTTGTAGTTTTCAGCAATAAGTTCCTTCTTTTCATTCAAAAAATACACAACAGATACCTCAAATCCTTCATCCGTTGTGCTTGTGAATTTTAACATTCTTTTTTCTATATTCTTTATTATCTCTTCACCTTGTTTTTCAGTGAATTGATATTTTATTTTTTGACAATTAATCCCTCCATCAAAATTAACCATTTCATCAATTTGATAAATATATGCCCCCGAAGAATCTTCACTTGTATAGTAAAGTTCTCTTAATTTTTTCAAAAACAGCATGGGAAAAACTAAGGAACTCAATTTTCCCAGTATTTCCCCATAGGAATCTTCCTCAGTCTTTATAGTAAAGGGAAATTCAAATGCAGTTTCTTCCGCCTTACGTAATGAGCAGTCATTATCAACTTTTACCGGAACAATATATCGTTCTAAACGAAACGCCATATCTGTATCATATATTATTGGTTCATCTGTATATTGAAAAACCGCCTTAAAGCCTATACCAAATTTACCTATTTTATTCCTATCCCCTTCCTTACTGGAGTGGGCATAGGATGTAATCGCATTCAAATCACCTAATACGCCATGTTCGCCATCTTCGCCTTCTGTTTCCGGATTAGTAAGCGAAAAATGTCGTGTTCCATTATGAATAAAAAAGAGTTTATCCTTTTCTAAATGAAAACAAACCTTCGTTGCTCCTGTATCATCTGCATTTTGGATAAGCTCATAGACAAAATGAGCCTGATCAGAATATTTCTCCACAACGCTTCTTTTAACATTTTTAGCTGCAGGGTCATCCAATGCATCAGCCAGCTTTTTTCTCTTGTATGTAAGAATTTGAAAATACTGTTCAAAAAGCTTCTCGTCCATGATAATACATCTCCCACTTTGACTTTCATCCCAAACATTTTTTTCCCGGCTAATCCTCTATTGGAAATCTTTATGTAAAGATTTGGCAAATCATCTTTATGCTTAAATTCGCTGCCGCCTCTGTATTTCCTGCATTTCAGCTAAATTTGACATGTCAAATATCTTTTCTGCAAAAAAAAGCCACTGCCCGCCGGCAGTGACTCTTGCTTACTTGTCGTTATTAAATTCGATATTGCAGTCCACATGGTCATATTCAACGCCAGCAAAGGTTTTCAGCACGGCTTCAAAGATGACCTTGGCACCTTCCACGGGAACCGCCATACCAATCTGGCGGCGGACTTCCTCTTTAGTGCCCAAGAACAAGTAATCATTGGGGAAGGTTTGCAGCCTTGCCCGTTCACGATTGGTCAGGGCACGCAGTTCTTTCCAGTGGTAAATATGCGTACCGCCACCGCCGGAGCCGGTTACCGTATAGGACGGGCGAGCGGGATGCAGGCGGCGATATATCTGACTGATTTTTGCACCCTTGACATTCAGCTGGAGTTCCGGATGGGCTTTTAAGCCTTCCGCATTAAAGGCATTTTCCCCGGGTTTGATGTAGGAAAGCCGTTCTTTGACTCGATTGGTCATTTTAGGCATTTCGCTGTTGGGTGCATCATCAGGAATATCTGCAAAAGCCGTGGCCACAGAAATATCTACATTCTTGTAGGGTTCCGGAGACGGCGGATAAAAGACAACATCCTGATCATCACGAATACCAATGATGATAATACGATGGCGTGCCTGCGGCACCCCGTATTCCTCGAATTTATACAGATGCGGATAGAGATTATAACCGCACTCGTGCAGGTCTTTGAGAATTTTTTTGAAAGCCTTGCCACTATTGGCACTGGAAAGGCCGCTGACATTTTCCGCTAAGAACCATCTAGGCCGGAAGGTCTTTAACACCTTTACCCCATAAGTATAGAGCGGGCCATAGGTACCGTTAAAGCCCTTTTGTTCCCCGACCGTAGAAAAGTCATTGCAGGGAAAACCAAAAGCGAAAGCATCGAAAGGGTGTTCGCTGAACAAAGGATTGTCCCTGCTGATATCCAGCTGGCGCACATCACCGCAGTAAACACTTTCATCATTATCGTTCTTACATATATTGTGGCGATAGGTATTGCAGGTGGATTCGTCATAGTCATTAGCCCAGGCATGGCCAATGCTCCATTCTTCCTGTCCTGGCACCTGTATTTTCGCTTTCATAGCCCCGCAGGCCAAGCCGCCGGGGCCAGAGAAAAGTTCGCCTAACTGAAATTGCATCTAAATATTACCCCCGTAAAGTCCAAATCAATAACCCTCATTATACCATGAAAAATACCATTTGGGCAGCTGCGAATTTGCAAAAACACGAAAAAACTTCACGGACACAGGCGGCTTATAGATATTCTTCCAGTTTTTTTATGCAGCCGTCCAAGTCCTTCTTTATGTCGGTTTCCCAAAATCTAAGAACCAGCCAGCCTGCTTCGGTCAATTCGTCATTGACCTCTTTATCCCGTTCTACATTACGGGATAATTTCTTTTTCCAATACTCTTTATTGGATGCCACTTGTTCCCCGGGTTTATCCTGATGGCCGCGGGCGTGCCAAAAGTCGCCATCTACAAATATGGCAATTTTTTGACGGATAAATACAATATCCGGTTTTCCCGGCAGCTTCGTGTAATTTTTCCGATAACGCCAGCCCTTATGCCATAGAGCTTTACGCAACAATATTTCCGGCGTTGTGTCAGTTGCCCGTATGCGGCTCATATTATATTTTCGTTGGTCATAGGTTAAGTTATCCATCTTCCAGCCCTCAATCATAGGGTATTTGACTTGTCAATCGTTAATGATTTCATTATATCTTTGTGCGTTAAGTTCGGCAAGGGCGCGTCCCCCTGTGTCTGTGCTGACGTGGACAGCGCAGCTGTCCACCAAAAGCAACGGACACGCGTACCAGTAACAATCTATGCGCGGCGGTGGTCTGTGCGGCGGAATGACTAAGTGCTGGAAGGAGGAAGGTTCCTACTGGGGCGGAAATAGTGCGAAGACTTGAGCACCCGCCCTAGCAGGAGACTGACGACTGGAACGCCGCAGGAATGAAGCCGCAAAGTCCGACCGCCGCCCGCCTTCAAAGACGGAAAGTGTCTGCTTCGAAGTGGGCAGGTTTCCTGACCACCCGAGCAGCCGGACACAAACCGAATACGCATGAACGACGAGCAGGCTTCCACTACTCCATCTGGTCAGCATTAGGCAATGAGGGCAGGGGGTACGGCGGCGCGAGTTATCCCACTCCGCTCTCGCTGGCCGCCGTAGTCGTCCCGACCGCAGGGAGGGCTGCCAAGCCCCCTGTCCCCCTATCTTGTGGCACATTATTCCCCTGTTCGCCAGAGGAGCCACAGCACCGCAAGGCGGGCAATCAGGGGTAAGGGGGTAGGCCCCGCTGGACGGGGCCGTAGGGGGAAAGGGGGCGGAGAATGGACGCGCAATGCGTCCATGTGCAGAGACGGCCCCCAGCCCTCATTGCCGTCCCCCTCGCTGCCACGATTGACCGACAAGGTTTCGGCCTGCGATGGCCGGATTGTAACGAGCGGGAGGTGCGCCAGCACGTCCCGAAGCCCTCCCCCGCGCAATACCTTTTGATTAAGGTGTACCAATATCAGAATTGACATGTCAAATGCGTAGGTGTCTCTGGCGGCGTGGACGGCGCAGCTGTCCACCAAAGCCAGCGGACACCCGTTGCCTGTAACGGGCTGTGCGCGGGGGCGGTCTGTATGGCATAGGTCGTACAGTCCGCCCCCGCCCTGCCTGTTTGGCTCTTATGATGAAGAATAGGGCGGGCGCGATGCTCTCCTGCGACGTGGACGCCGTCTTGTCCATGGCGGTCAAAGGTCGTCATGGGTGGTCGGCGTCCACCCAAGCAGAGACACCGCTTGGGTGGGCTTTTATGTAGCAACAGTTAGCAGGGATTCTCTTAACCACGCATTGAAACTTAAAATTTTCTCTCACATGTATCAATGTAAAAATCTTGTTTTATTATAAATAAAATGTATAATTAAATATAATAAATATAACATTTTCCTAAGCTACCTGGAGGTTTCCTATGGCATCTAAAAAATGGACTGAAAACGAAACAACACTTGCACTTTCTTTTTATTACGAAATTCCTTTTGGAAAGATCAGCTATACTAACCCTTTTATCGAAGAAAAATCTCGCCTTATACACCGCACGCCTGGGGCATTAGCTATGAAGCTGGCTAATCTTGCATCACTAGATGATTCCCTGCTAAAACGCGGTGTCACTTCACTGACACATATAAGTACACTAGATAAAATAATCTGGAATAAATATAAAAATAATTACGCATTACTCCTAGAAGATCGCGACCGCATACTAGCCAAACTTAAGGATGCTGATACAAAACGCTATCCTGAAACAGACAGCGATATTCACCTTGAGGCTCTCCCCCAACCTGACCATTTTTCTGTAGAAAGAACTATTATTGTCCGGAACGGACAAAACTTCTTCCGTAATGCAGTTCTATCCGCCTATAATTATCAATGCTGTATGACAGGAATTGCCATTCCCGAATTACTGCAAGCGTGCCATATCAAACCCTGGAGCAAGTGTGATCAAACCAACGACTGTATTGACCCCGCTAATGGTTTATGTCTGAATTATTTGTGCCACAAGGCATTTGACACAGGACTTATAAGCGTACACAAAAATGAAAAAACGATCATGATTTCAAGAAAACTAGAGCATCATAAAAATCTTGACGAAACTACTAGAAGCTGGCTTCTCTCCTTGAAAAATAAAAGTATAATCATGCCCCACAGAAATTCCCCTGATAAGATCTTTTTAGAATATCATAATGATTGTGTTTTTCAGAAATAGTTTATCCCCCATCATTTCATCCCAAGACGAATATGGGCGGCTGACTTTATTTGTCAGCCGCCCACTTTTTATATCGTCTGCCAATAATCCGTAACCCCTCTGGCCACGGCCCTTGCCATATCCTCCTGATGTTCCTTCAAGAGCCACACATCCTCGCTGTCAATAAAGCCCAGTTCCACGAGCGCGGCAGGCATATAGGTTTCCCGCAGGACACAGAGGCCTTTGCGCTCTTTTACGCCTCTGTCTTGATAGCCTTTATCTATGGCCTGCATGGCGCTGACCAGTTGTTTTTGGATGCAGGCTGCCATCCGCCCGCCTGCGCCGTACTGCCAGTAGCAGAGGGTTTCTGCGCCCCTGCCTCCCCCCGCGTTGACGTGGATGCTAACAAAGGCATCTGCCAGCCAGCGGTTGGCTTCGCCTGTTACACTGGGATAGGCGGGGGACTCGGTGGCCAGGTTATGGCTCTGCAGGAGTTTTACCTGACAACCTGCCGCCTCCAGAAACTTTCCTGTAAGACTTCCCACGGTAAGAGCAATATCGCACTCCCGCAGATGCTCCGACATATTCACACAGCCTGGGTCAGGATTGCCTCCTGCCGCATGTCCTGGATTGATAAAGACCTTCATCCAATCGCCTCCTAATCCACCGTTATCCCCCCGTCTTCGTTTTCCCGGATGGTATAGCTATCCTCCCCGCCGTACTCCGGCGAGAACACGGTGTATTCGCTATTGCTCACCAGAGACTGGCTCACATCCACACAGCCCCCCAGCTCCTCATTTAGGGCCAGTAGCCAGTCGTCAAAATCCGCAAATTCCCCCACAACGCGGGGCATAATGGCTTCCTGCACCTCAAAGGCCTGCTTCTCCGCCTTTTTTCTGCCTTTCCTGCCCCTGCCTCCTGCAGGTGTCACAACAGCCTCCGGAGACGGCGGTGGCTGAATTTCCATAGGCTTTGCGGCGGGTGTTTGACATGTCAATGTCTCCGCCACAGGCTTTTGACAAGTCAATTCCTGACTTGTCAATTTTTGACTTGTCAACTCCACCAGCTGATAGGTGGTTTTCCGCACATTCTTCCCCAACAGCAGAAGACCTGCCGCCACAAGCTCCTTGCGGGCGGCAACGAAAGAGCCATGGGACATGCCTGTTTTATCCAGCATGCGCCATTCTTCCAGTACGCCACCGCCCTTTTCCCGAATGCAGTCATAGAGCTTTTTCGCCTTGGTTGTAAGGTTAACATCCATAGGCCTGTCCCCCGATAACGTCCACGGGCTCCCCCATAGCAGGGGACAGATTGTGCATTTTTTCCATGGAGCCACGGCGGGCCATAAGCCGCTGCCGCCCCGGAATGGTCGCCAGGTCAAAGAGACCATCAAATTCCGCCAGTTCTTCGGCATATCCCCATGCTATGGCTTCGTAAACCGCCGTCAGCACTTCGGACAGTGAATAACTAATCCCGCTCTTTTGCAGGGCACGGATAATCACCGGCAGCCATTCCCCGCGGCAGTCCGGCTTAGTCCCGCGAAAATCCGCAGGCAGCGCCCCCAGACGGGCGGGAAATGTCAGGATGACGGATTTTCCCGCTGCCCGCTCCCGGGCGTGTTCAATCCCCAGCCGATACCAGCTTTCCCGCATAAGCCCTGACGCATCCACACGGCCCAAGGCCTCGTCGATATAGAGCAGCTGCAGATTATTGAACCGCACTTCGATAATTCTTGCAGAACGATTATTTTGACATGTCAGATGTTCCATCATAATCCCCCTCATCTTCAACAGATGCTGTGTACGCCATACATACATTGTCCTTCGCTGCTCCCTCCTGGTTAAGCGTAAACTCCGCCTCGCAGCTCTGCATACACATCAATATAAAGCATTCGGTTTCACTGCTTCCCGTAATTCCGGAAACATCATGCAAAATTGACATTCTAAAGTCCCCTTTTCTTTTTCACTTGCCGTCCTTACGCATTATCACCTCCTCATCTCCAGCACCTTCCCGCTGGAGCTTTCACCGCTTTGTTTCCCCTTTACCTTCAAATGCGGCTCCATAACTGTCCCTGGCCGGATGCAGGACAAAATCCAGTACCCCGCCGGCTTATTCCCTCCAAAAGCCTCGTGGAGAATAAAACCGCCCTTTACCAGTTCCGCCCGCGCCCTTTTTACCATGGCCTGACTCATCTTCGTACCCCCGGCAATCTCCGGCACCGACAGCCGCAAAGGAAACTGCCAGTACACGGTATTGGCCCGCCACATCAGCCAGTGCCAGAGCGCCTGACCATGCGGCGACAGGGGAACCGATAGCTGCCGCATGTAAAAAAAGCGGATTTCGCTGAGCCAGCCCCCCAGGGTGTCCATTATACAGCGGCACGGTGGCCGCAAGTGCCTTTGGCCTGTTCCTCCAGCCACTTATCGGCAGCCTGCCGGTGAATCATGTACTTCCTGCCATTTTTCAGCGCCGGAAAACCATCCACCCGCACCAGATTGCGGATGCAGGTTTCCCCAAGCCCCGAAACTTTGGCAAACTCTTTGACAGTCAGCAAAATCTTTTGCTCATACAACATACATCACACACCCTTCCTGCAATGGAACATTTGTTCCGTGTTAAGCTTCCACCGTCCATGTACACGACTGTTACACATGCGTATAGTTTTCCGTAAACACCACAGCACAAAACAGTTGCATGCTTTTTGACATGTCAACGTTTTTTCAGTAGTTCTTTTCACGAAAAAACAATTTCTGTTTCAGTCGTGTTGTTCGGCTTACACCTTGATATTAGCTTATTTAATCTAATTTCAAGGTGTAAATTAGCTTTATTAGCTATTATACTATCATGTTTTCTTATTGTTGTCTAGCTATTTTTGCGTTTTTAATCGAATTTTAATAGCTTTACAAGCTGATATATGCTATAATTTAAGCATAGGGAGGTGTTACAAGTTGACAAAAAACGAATCCGAATTGACAAGTCAAAAACTCAAAATCAGCGGTTCCTTTGCCAAACGACTCAAAGAGCTGCGCGAGGAAAAGGGTGTGCTCCAGAGCGATGTGGCCAAAATGCTTGGCATTGCTACGCCATCCTATTCCAACTGGGAACAGGGACGCACCTTGCCAGCCATAACCTATCTTCCCCTCCTGGCCGAATACTTCGGTGTGACCACCGATAACCTGCTGGGTATTAACAAACAGGATGCAGTTGACCGCGTGCGCCAGCGTATGCAGAAACTGCCAAAATCTTCCCAGGCTGTTGTGGAAAGCCTGATTGAAGAAATGCTCAAGAGAAAGTAAAAAGCCCCTATTATTACTATAATAGTTTTTATCTTTGTCTTTATCTTTATCTTAGAGGGGCCGCAAAGCCTTGAGCCACGCGGGTAAATCTACCCCGAGCGGCTATAATATAGCCGAATTGGTGCCCGAAATAGTGACCGCAATGGTACCCGAAAACTTGACCGGTCATATAGTTTTCCACAAAGTATAAACAGCTTATGCACAGGATAATCCACAGGTTATCCACATTTTTTCACACATCATACGCCATTCCTGCACTACCGAAAGGAGTGGCAGGAAATGACAACCCAACTGGCAAATTTAACAAACCCAAAAACAAAAACCAAGTCCCGCAAACGGGCTGACCATGAAGGTAGCATTTTTTATTCTGCCGGACAAAAAAAATGGGTGGCACAGGTGCGCACAGGATTTAATCCTAAAACAGGCCACAGCATTATGAAACGGCAATATGCCGCCACCCAACAGGAAGCCTTGCAAAAGCTGCAGACCATGCGGGAAAAATATGCGAAAGTCACCCATGTGGATGCAGACGTTATTACGGTCTGCGAATGGCTGTCGAAATGGTTCACGGTCTATAAGCTTCCCAAAATCAAGGGCAACACCGCGCAGAGTTATAAGCATGTGCTGGAAATAGCCGTCGAGGAAATTGGCATGATTAAACTCACCAAGCTCACGGAAATCGACCTGCAAAGCGTTATCTTCGGGCGGTTAAAAGACCATTACCGTACAGCGCAAAACTTCCGAATGCTGATGAAAAGTGCTCTGCGGCGGGCGGTTAAATCTCACCTACTGCAGGAATCCCCAGCAGAAGACCTGGAAATGCCCAAGAAACCACCGAAGAAAACTTTTATCAAACCATCTAGCGACGACTGGCAGAAACTGCTAGAATTTCCCACCTCCTGCTACTATTGCTGGAAGTGGATTATCTTAACCGAATTTGTCACAGGAGCCCGCATGAGCGAGGTACTGGCTCTTAGGTGGCAGGATTTTTCCATAACCACCGACGAGCAGGGCCGCGTACAGTCAGGCACCCTTCATATTCGACACGCCCTCTATTTGGACGCTAATGAAAATAAAGGGGGACATCGTCAAGTGCTTATGGGCGATACCAAAACAGCACAGGGCAACCGCATTCTGCCCCTGCCTGTCGATTTCTGCTATGAACTCCTGCATTACCGTAAGTTGCAGCTGGAACGGAAACTTATGACGCCCGGCTTTGTTAATCAGGATTTTATCTTTACCAAAGCAGATGGTCATTTCATTAATCCCAGTTCATTCAGCTCTCACTACTCTTTCGTGCGCAAAAAGCTGGGCATACAGACAACATTTCACATGCTTCGTCACGATATGGCCAGTCGCATGAAAAGTACCCATATCTTTGACCTCAAAGATATACAAGCACAACTCGGACATTCCAGCATTCAGATTACCATGGATATTTACACCCACATTGACGAGGAGCAAAATGCAAAAGTCAGCTGTTGGCTGGAAAGCGGTGTAACCGAAATTCTCAAAAGAGGCAAAAATACGTCCCAACAAATTTCAAGCTAAAAAACAGGCCAGCCTCCCTTTTGGGAAAGCTGGCCTAAAAACTAAAAATCTCGTGACTACATAGTGACTACATTCATTTTATGCAATACAACAAAAAAGCCCCGTGAGAAACTCACGGAGCCTTGAATTACAAGTGGTGCCGGCGATCGGACTTGAACCGATACGTTGTTGCCAACGGCAGATTTTGAGTCTGCTGCGTCTGCCAATTCCGCCACGCCGGCGTTCGCAACTCATTGTTGCTGACAGATAATATATTAGCAGATATATCCACCGTTGTCAAATCATTTTTATCATTTTTTTGAAAAACTTTCAGATAGGTTTCAGAATTTGAAGCGAGCGCTTTCTTTTTGCAGTTCTTCTGCCATATTTGCCAATCTATGGCTGGAAGCAGCGAGTTCTTCCATGGAGGCCGATTGTTCTTCTGTAGCGGCCGAGATGGAAGCGATGTTCTGGGTAATCTGCTTGGTGGTTTCGTCTACATCCTCAGCATCCTGCAATACGCTTACACTGTCTTCTGCCACTCTGGAAGCACTGGTAGCCGCATCCTTGACCAGATTGTCCACTTCTTCGATATGAGAAGCAATCTGACGGAATTTCTCACCGGCTTCTACTACCGTACGTCCACTGGTGCTCACCTGCTCAGTACCCACATTCATGGATTCTACGGCACGCTTAGTCACCTGCTGCACGCCGGAAATCATCTGGGCGATTTCCGTAGCAGCTTCGGAGGACTGTTCGGCAAGCTTACGAACTTCATCGGCTACAACGGAGAAGCCGCGGCCCTGTTCACCGGCGCGGGCAGCTTCGATAGCCGCATTGAGAGCCAGCAGGTTCGTCTGCTCGGCAATGCTCTGGATGGTGTTGATGATTTCACCAATCTGTTCGGAACTCTTGCCCAGTTCGTCTACATTTGCTGCTGATTCCACTACGGTCTTATGGGCAACCTTCATCTGTTCTACAGCAGCTTCGATGGCCGCTACACCTTCTTTGGCTGCGACACCAGCCATGCCGGAGGTCTTGCTGATGTTGGCAGATTTTTCAGCAATGCCGTTAACATGGTCAGCCATCTGCCGGATATTGCCCACCACATTGTTGATGGTATCGCTCTGATGGCTGGCGGCTTCGGCGATATCCCCTACCTGCTCAGCTACATGGGTGATGGTCTCAGCCACCTGCTCAACACCGCTGGACATCTGGCCGGAGGAATTGGAAACTTCGTCTGCACTGCCCTTAATCTGCTTTAAGAGACCGGTAAGTTCGTGGGTCATGGTATGGAAGGACTTAGACAGGTTGCCGATTTCATCATCGGATTCCACTGCCACATCCGTATCACGCAAATCGCCATCTGCCAGCCGTTCAGCCGAAGCCTGCAAGCTGCGCAGCGGGGAAACAATCATGTTGGAAATGGTATAGGTGGCAAAGAAAATCAGAACCAATGCTACAACCAGCACGCCGCCCAAAATCATGCGAATGTGATTGACGCTTTCCATAAGCTGAGAACGGTCAACAATGGTCAGATAACGATACCCGGTATTTTCAGAAACGTAGGTATTGACCATCTTAGTCGTGCCATCCATGGTAATTTCCTGCAAGCCTTTGAGGCTCTTGCTGGTATCGAGATTGGCAATATCACCGAGCTCCGACTCCGGCAATTTCTTGAAGTCCGCTTCCGGATGTTTGGGATCGGCGATAATTACGCCATCAGCATCGAGCATCATGATATAGCCGGTTTCGCCCATCTTGATTTCGGAAATCATATCCGTAACCACCGGCAGGTCAATATTCAGGCCCAAAACACCCAGAGGCTTGTTATCCAGGCCTTTAACCGTAGCAAAAATACCTACAGTCGGCGTGCCTTTGGAGGTCTTGAACGGTTTTGTGATGCGAACCTTACTTACATCAGCCATACTCTCCTTGAACCAGTCACGGCTGCGGGAGTCATAACCTTTCTTGCGTTTAACTGCAGGATACTGCAGGTAGCCGCCATCCGTGGTTCCATAGCTGATAACGGAAACACTAGTCTTATTGGCTTCACCAAAGCGTTGGAAAAGCTGATAGGCAGCCAGTTCAAAACCACCTTTTGCCTGTGGGTCCATCGCAATATTGCCATCAGATGCAGCCGTTGCAATAACTGCGGGGTCCGTATAGCGGGTAATTTCTCCCCCTGCCCGCAGAACGGGATCGTTTGCCATATTGACCAAACCATCACGCAGGCCGTTCAGGAACAGATGCATGGCGTTATCCACCTGCGCAGACTGCAAATCAGCCTCCTCTTCAAAGTTGGCCAGCTGCGTACTGGTGATGATTCGATCCAGCACAATGCCCAACACCAGCATAACTACGATAAAGAGCACCGAAACGGATACCATTATCTTCTGCTTAACATTAAATCGATCCATCAATCCACCCAATTTCCTCATCTCCTCTTCAATATACCTTCAATTCCCCATGGTACATGTTGTTTTTATACGACAAAGAAGCGAAATTTTCCTGCTAAGCAAATCGCTAAATCACAGAAAATTTCGCTTCTTATTTTAATCCTGATATTCCGCCAAAAATTGCCGGTCTTTATCCGTTAACGGAGCTTTATCGAGCAAATCTGGACGGTATTTTTTCGTCACGAGCAGGGACTGCTCACGCCGCCATTGACGGATTTTGGCATGGTCGCCATTTAGGAGTACCTCTGGCACTTCCATGCCCTCAAATTCGCGCGGACGGGTATACTGCGGGAATTCCAACAGGCCCTCATAAAAGGAATCCGTAGGCGCAGAATCTTCATGCCCCAGCACGCCCGGCAGCATGCGTGACACCGCATCGGTTATGACCATAGCCGGCAGTTCCCCGCCGGTCAGTACGAAATCGCCGATGGAAATCGCTTCATCCGCCAGCTTATAGATACGGGCATCAAAGCCTTCGTAATGGCCGCAGATAAACACCAGCTGGTCATAACCTGCCAGTTCCTTGGCCTTGGCCTGATTAAAGGTCGGTCCCGAAGGGTCCATAATCAGTACCCGGCGGTTGGCCGCATATTCCTCGGTACGGGCCAGTACATCCCGCACCGCTTTGTACATCGGCTCAGGCTTTAACACCATACCTGCACCACCGCCAAAGGGGCTGTCGTCCACATGATGGTGCTTATCCTCGGCAAAATCCCGGAAGTTGGTAAAGTGGATATCCAAAATCCCATTATCCACCGCCCGCTTGGTAATGCTGTCACCAAAAGGGCCGGAAAACATCTCCGGGAAAATGGTCACCATATCAATGCGCATCGGAAATCTCCTCAGGCATATCGACCACCATACGGCCGCCTGGCACATCAATTTCCTTGACTACGGCCTTGAGCGCCGGAATCAGCAGTTCTCCACCATCTGTGCGGCGAGCCTGATAGACGTCATTGCTGCCGGTGCGCAGGACATTTTCGACCTTGCCCAATTCCTTGCCGTCCATATCGTAAACCGTCAGCCCGATGATGTCAAAGGTATAATATTCACCTTCCTGCAAGGGAGCAGCCTCGCTGCGGTCAACAGTCAAAAGTTTGCCCGTCAGGCTCATAGCGGCTTCTCGTACCGGATATTCCTGGAACTTCATCAGCACGTACTGCTTATGATACTTGCAGCTTTCAATATGGAGCATTTCGCTGCCAACCATGACTTCTTTCATGGTCTCAAAGCGTTCCACGAAGTCCGTCAGCGGAATGATGCGCATTTCCCCATGAATGCCATGGGGTGCGCCCACCTTGCCGATGGTCACGCGATTCTTGTCGCGCTTGTTTTTCTTAGCTGCGAATGGCGATAACTTTGTCATCTTCTACCAGCACTTCCACATTCATGATTTCGCGCATATCGTCGCCCACATGAACTTCCACCTGATGTTCCAGCGTGCCCTGTACGATTTCAGCACCGATAACCATCTTTTCCATTTCTTCTTTGCGAGCCTGAGATTCTTCACGGAACTGGAGACGCTTGTTACGTTCTTCGCCGAAATGAGCCTGAATGGCCTGCAGGCGCTGAATTTCTTCCATCGTGGGCTGTTCCGGGTTAGCCGGCTGATTTTCCTGCAGCACGCGCTTCTGCTGAATATCCATCTGCTGGAGTTCGAGCTCCGTGCGCTTGATGGCTTCGTCCAAATCCGTCAAGATTTTGGTCTTGAGTTTTTCCGTTAATTTTGCCTTAATCGTAACAGGCACTTTCAGTGAAATAGAATCCATGACAGTTCCTCTTTTCTTTTTCTCATAGTAAAAAACGGCAAGACACCCAAAAGGTAATCCTGCCGCTTTTCATTTAAATAATCTCAACCGTGACTTTCGTATTTTCCCGAGTGGCTGCGGCTTTGACCACGGTGCGCAAAGCTTTGGCAATGCGCCCCTGGCGTCCGATGACCTTACCCATGTCATCTTCAGCCACATGGAGGCTGAGCACGGTCTGCCCATCCTCCTGCCGTGAAGAAACTTCTACAGCTTCTGGATGCTCCACCAGGGATTTGGCGATTACTGCAACAAGTTTTTCCATGTCGCTTCTCTCCAATTACTTTTTCTTGGATTCAGCGAACTTGGCCATAATGCCCTGCTTGCTGAACAGATTTTTAACGGTATCGGTCGGCTGAGCACCTTTGTTCATCCAATCAAGAACCTTTGCTTCGTCGAGATTAACGACTGCCGGCTGCTTGGAGGGGTCGTAGTTACCGAGAATTTCGATGAAACGACCATCACGCGGAGCGCGGGAATCAGCTACTACCACACGGTAGAACGGGTTCTTCTTTGCACCCATACGGTTCAAACGAATCTTTACTGCCATGAAATTTCACCACCTTTCGCAAATAAGGATTAAAACTTAACGCATAAACGGCATTTTGGGGAAACCACCGAGATTTCCGAGTGCCCCAAGACCTGGGAACCCTTTGCCCTTCTGCATTTTTTTCATCTTCTTCATCATCTTGCGCATTTCGCCGAACTGCTTCAATAGCTTGTTGACGTCCTGCACACGCGTGCCGGAGCCCATCGCGATGCGCTTGCGGCGGCTGCCGTTGATGATGGTAATGTCGGCGCGTTCCTGCGGCGTCATGGAGCGGATAATGGCTTCAATCTGGCGCATTTCCTTGCCGTCCAGGTCAATATCCTGGCCTTCGAGCTGCTTTTTGAGCCCACCCATGCCGGGAATCATTCCTAAGATGTTTTCGAGCGAGCCAAGTTTCTTGACCTGCTGCATCTGGGATAAGAAGTCGTCCAAGGTAAATTCATCCTTGCGCAGCTTCTTTTCCATCTTTTTGGCTTCTTCCATATCGAAGGTCTGCTGGGCTTTTTCCACGAGGGAAAGCACATCGCCCATGCCCAGGATACGGGAGGCCATACGGTCGGGGTGGAACGGCTGGAGTGGTTCCAGTTTCTCGCCCATACCGATGAATTTTATGGGAACATTCGTGACTGCTTTGACGGAAAGCGCCGCACCACCGCGGGCATCGCCGTCGAGCTTGGTCATGATGACACCGTCAAGTCCAAGACTATCGTTAAAGGTCTGCGCCACATTGACCGATTCCTGACCGGTCATCGCATCGACAACGAGCAAGATTTCGTGCGGCTTAACCTCAGCCTTGATATCGCGAAGCTCCTGCATGAGGGCTTCATCTATCTGCAGGCGGCCTGCCGTATCGATGATAATCACATCATTGGCATGGCTCTGTGAATAAGCAATGGATGATTTGGCAATCGTCACGGCATCGGTGCCCTGTTCCATCGAGAACACGGGAATGTCGAGCTGTTTGCCAACTACCTGCAACTGCTTGATAGCCGCCGGACGATAAATATCGCAGGCAACGAGCAGCGGACGCTTACCCTGTTTCTTGAGGGACAAGCCCAGCTTACCAGCAGAAGTGGTTTTACCTGCACCCTGCAAACCTGCCATCATGATGATGGTCGGCGGATTCGGGCTGATGTTGATGCGGCTCTGCGTGCCGCCCATGAGGTTCGTGAGTTCCTCATCAACAATCTTAATAACCACCTGCGCCGGCGTCAGGGTTTCCAAAATATCCTGACCAATGGCCCGTTCCTTAACGGTTTTTATGAAATTCTTTACAACCTTGAAGTTGACATCTGCTTCCAGAAGCGCCATGCGCACTTCCCGCATGGCTTCATTGACATCATCCTCCGTCAATTTGCCATGGCCGCGAAGTTTCTTGAAGGTCTCCTGCAAACGGTCAGACAGGCTTTCAAATATCAATTAATTAACCTCCTGACTGCGCCCGATAAAAGGCTCCAGCCGGTCAAGGATTGCCTCAACGGCGCTTTCATTGCCCGCCTGCCGCAAATCCTTGATGGACTCGTAGATTTTTGCCAGTTCCTGACGCTCCTCGTGATAACGGGCCGCCAGTCCCAGCTTTTTTTCGTAGGACTCCATCGCTTTTTCACTGCGGTGGATATTGTCGTAAACCGCCTGCCGGGATATGCCCAGCTCCTCGCCGATTTCCGACAGAGAAAAATCTTCAAAGAGGTGCAAGCGCAAGCATTCTTGCTGCTTTTCCGTCAACAGCGCCCCATACAGGTCAAACAAAGTAGACAAATATAAGAACTGCTCCATCACGGCTATCACCTGCTTCAAAAATAGGTGCCAAGGTTTTCCCCTTGACATAGGCTATTATAGCGAAGCTGCTATAGCCTGTCAAGTGTTTTTCCTTGGCACCTTGAAAAAATATCAGATTTTCACGTATTCTGAGCCCATTTCCACAATCTTTTGGCCATCGGCCTCTAAAGCCGCCGCCAAATCATGGGCAGTTCCGTTAAACTCCAGGTCCACGGTCGTATTGCCGAAGGAAGTGGCACGCACATAGGCATGGTTGACACCGGGAATGTTCTCCAGATAGTTGGTAATATCGGCGATATTTCCCCATTTGTTCTGTGTGATGACCAAAGTGATATGCTGGCTGGGATTGGCCGCCTTGTTGAGTGCTGCCTCCCCTATTGCCTTGGCAATGCCGGCCGATGCCGCATTGATGGCCTCATTTTCCGCATTATTGCTGCGCCGCTCCGACTTGCCACGGAAATTGCCGGCGTAGATGACTTCACCGGTGTTGGCATTTACCATGCGTACGGCGATGGAAGCCGCGGCTTTCTTTAAGTTGGCCATACCGGGCATGGGAACGTAATCGGCCATGCTGTTGACGGCTAAATCCACCTGCGCAGTCACCAGATAATCCACCGGTGACTGGATGTTGAGGCTTTGCCAGAGCTTCCTGTCCTGAGAATACTGGGCCGCCAAAAGCTGACGCCGCTTAGCGGTGCTTATCTGCCCCATGTCCACCACCCGGCTGAAACCTTGACTAGTCAAGCCGTTGATTACATTGTTTTCCACCGCAGGATAGGCACGGCCCTGCCGGTCCATGGCCAGCACGCCGATACGCGGGTCCTGCATGTTCATGCCGATAACGGCTTTTTTCTGGGCCAATGTGCCAAGGACCGCCGTCAGTTTCTGCTCCTGCACATCCACCTGCACCTTGGCGGAATGAATGCCGTTGACGACATTATGTTCCAACACCTTGTAGCTTCTGATATAGCCATCGGCCTGGGTATAGACCCTATCGTTAATGAGCTTGTAGTTCTGCACATAACTGCGGCTGTCCACCATGACGCCAATCTGCTGTTCAATGGCCTGCCGAAGGGCGGCTTTAATCGCGCCCCTCTCCGAACTGCCTTGACCAGTCACTGTCACCATAGCAGCCCAGGTCACACTGGCAAAAGCCCACCAACAGACCATCGCCAACAGGCATATTTTCAAGCCATGCTTCTTCTGCAATTTCGTCACCTTCATTTCCTTCCCTCGTAAACTGCCAGCAATTCACCGTTTTTATCCGTAATGTTGATGGGATTAAAGGTCAGCTTACCCTCCTTCACTTGGAGATAATCAGTCCGCATGGTGAGACCGGCAAATTCGATGGCCACGTCATTAAACTCCAAATCCCGATAACCCTGCCGGAATTTACCAGACATACTCTTGAAAGGGATTATCTTAAACCGGCCTTCCCCCGAGGAAAAATGACCATAGGACGAAGTTTCCCGGCCACTCCCCTTAGATGATAGGAACATCTCCAGGTCCACATTACAGGAAAGATGGCTGCCCGGCAAAGCCTTTTGCGCCTGCAAGTCCTTGCCAATGCCATGAATGCTGTAGTAACGGGTATCCAAATCGTATTCCCCATCAGCCACCAGCTTGCCGCCAAAGACCGAGGCCTCCACATCGTTAAAGTAGAGCTTCTCCCCATCATAATCGACCCGGCCCCGTACATTTTCAAAATCGAGCGCGGGAATATGCAGATGTTCCATGCGCACATGGCCTTCCCCGCTGATCTCGTGCAACGGGCCGGTCAGGTGGCTGTCCAGTGTCATCTTGTCGTGAATGTTAATCCCCATTCCAAGCGAGGAGGGGTCAACATCCATGAAACTGATGTAAAAATCAGCCAGCGGCAACTCTGCCCCGTCAAAATCCACCGTGCCCTTGAGTTTGACCCCATTGCCAATCATAGTGCCGCCAAAATGCCCGGTGGAAAGTTCCAGAATCATATCGTCATCGGTGTTGATATCCGCCAGCATATTCACCTTGGACAAAAGATAGTGACGCTGCTTATGGAATACCTCCAGACGACAATCCTCAAATTTCAGCTTCATGCGGATTTTCTTTCCTTCCCGCTCGAAGTTGTGCCATTGCTTAGCCATGCGCTCGGCATGTTTCTTGCGGCGATATTCACCGATTTGTTTGCGCTCTTCCTCGCTTTTCCCTGCCAGGCTGACTTTTGCCCGCCAGTCCGTATCCTCTTCCTTGACCTGTTGCATATCCGGAGAACTGCGCACAAAGTCTACCCGCATGTCATCGGACAGACGCACCGCCACGGCAGCATTCCGAATGGTCAAATCCTGCATGGTCGTGGATTTGATATTGCCGGTGATAACATCCCAGGGGCGCACCTCAAAGGAGCCTTCCGGCACATAGAGGATCAGACGGCCCTCGGGGTCATGCCATTGAAGCTGGCTGAATTCCACATGCCCGTTAATATGCGCCACGATTTTGTCCGCCCTGATTTCCCCTTTGAGCATGTCCTGGTCCATCATGGCCTGATTAAAAATGGCTGCGGCCCCCCGGCTAAAAACTTCCAGCACAAGAACAGCGGCAACAGCAATCACTGCAACCGTTATGAGCAGTAGTTTTTTCCAGTGGGTACGCAGCCATTTCATCATGACATCTCCTCTAACTATTCATTTTGATAATTCATCAGCATCCGATCCGCCAGACCTTTTACCTGCGGCCAGGCAAGATTGATACGCTCAGCCATGAGTCTCTTGCCGTTGGCATCGGGATGCAGACCATCCAGCGCATATTTTACCGGCAGTTTATTATCGGGGCAGACAAAAGCAGCCGCCGTATCGATATAAACCTGCGTACGGATAAAATTATTCACCGTAAGGAAGCGGCTGGCATAATCGGGAGCCGTGCTCTCTTGGAAAATATGCTCAATGCTGTCGGGATTAATCATCGGCAGGGTCAAAAGAATGGGCGCAATGCCGTTTTCCAGACACTTGCGCTGGATTTCCTTGAGGCAGTCGATGACCACCTGTGGGTCCTCCCCAGCCCGCAGGCTGTTGCTGCCAGTCATAATCAGCAGATAATGCGGCTTAAAAGGCAGTACATCCGCATCAAAGCGGTCGCGGGTCATCTGCGCCGTATCGCCGCTCTGGGAAAGATTGATGGCTGGGAAATCCAGATAGCTCAGATAGCTGAATTCAAAATCTGCCGGGCCAAAGGAAAAATGACCGCCGCCATGACTGATGCTGTCCCCGAGCACACCCACTTCCCAGTTGTCCAAGGGCGATACCCTGTAATACTGTGGTTCCGACCAGGTGCCCATGACATTTCCATCCTGGTCAAAGGACAGAACACGCCAGAAGAAACCATTGGGCAAGGGGCGCGGCGAAGTATCGTAAAGCTCCGACATATCTGCAAATAAAGTCGCAAAGGGCTGGGCACTTTTATTGACCGCCGGATTATCGTGATACAGCGCGACTTCATAACGCTTGGCACCTGCCTGCTGTACCCAATGATAGACCGGATAGAGGAGCGTCCTGCCTCTTTCCCCATTGTATTCCGTCACCGGCATCGGCGCATTCATCGGCGCGATATCCGGACTTGTCCAAAGTTCTCGGGGCGGGGAAAACGGTGTCAGCGCATTGCCGTCAAAATCCATGGAGCGCACCCGCCAATAGAGGGGATGCTTGCCGAGTAAATCGGCGGCAAATTCCTTTAGAGGCGGATTGTAGCGGTTCTGATACACCCGCCGGGAACGATGAATGGCCGACGTGGACTCACAATTTTCATCGAGGAAGAACGGCACCGAAGAAAAAAATTCCACCTCGTAGAACACCGCGTTCTCATCCTTCTCCCACTCCAACACCGGGGAATAAGACACAGGATTTTGCTTGCTTGTCACCGTATAGTAACCATCATCCATCGCTGCAGACTTTGTCTTATTTTGCATCTGATAAAGGAGGATGCCTCCCATGGCACCGCCCACAATGCAGACGGTCAGACCAATAATCATTAAATACGTGCGCCTTTGACGCCACCAGGTCATAACTTCGTTTCTCCTTGTTTGTGATACTTATAATTTTGATAGGCCTTCACCTGCTGGTTCCGAACCCAATCGCCAATCGCAACGCCTCTTAAAGATTTCGGCGCCTGACTGCCATTTACCTGCTGCATGCAGGCAATAATAGCAGGTGCTTCCTCGAGATAGGGTGGCAGACTGTGATGGTCTGCCCGGATGACAGCCTGAAAGTCCGCGATTTCCATAGGCGATGCCGCCACCTTCAGCAGGAGTTCCGCAATTTTTCCCGCCTTATTGAGCCGGGCCGCCCGCATGTGCTGGCTGATAACGAAGAGTCCCGCCTGCAGCCATTTCTTAGGCAGAGTCATACGCGCATTCCAGCGCTTCAGTACATCCTGTCCCCGCACTTCATGGTCGTAGTGATGCGGCAGCATTTCCGCAGGCGTCTCACCCTTACCTAAATCATGCACCAGGCCGCAGAACCTTGCCAGCAGGGAATCCGTCTCCGCTGCCACTGTATCCACCACAAGCATCGTATGAGCAAAGGCATCCCCTTCGGGATGAAAGGCTTCCGGCTGGGTCTTGCCGATAAGCGCCGCCAGTTCCGGGAAGGTCACAGCCAAAAGCCCAGTTTCCTGCAGGGCACAGAAAAACAGCGAGGGCTTTTCCGTCAAAAGCGCCCGCTTTAGTTCCTGTAAGAGCCGCTCCGATGGTTCCCCTGCCAGTTCCTCCTGGCAGGCCGCCATAGCTTCCTTTGTCTCCGCCGCTAGCGTGAAATGAAATTCCGCCGCCTGACGGGCAGCTCTAAGTGCCCGCACTGGGTCTTCGGCAAAGTGATGCGATACCGGGCGGATTATGCCCTGCTTCACATCCTCGCGTCCCCCATAAAAGTCAAAAATCTCGCCTGAGGGCAGTTCCATCGCCATGCTGTTGATGGTGGTATCCCGGCGGTATAAATCCTCTTCGAGGGTCACATTGCGGCCATACTCGACAGTAAAACCGCGATAGCCTGCCCCCTGCTTTTCTTCCTTGCGGGCAAAGGCCACCTCGGCATGGCAGCCGTCAATATCCACGAGATACACAGGGAACGCCTTCCCCACACGCGGGGCATGCGGAAATACCTGTTGAAATGTCTCCTCATCAATGCCCGCCACCATATAATCCTTGTCATGGGCAGGCACCTGACGCAAAAAATCCCGCACCCAGCCGCCCACGATAAAAACGCGGGCGCCTGCTGTGCGGATTTTATTTACAAAATCTTTCTCAGTCATAATTCACTTCAATTATTTATCGTTCAAAATGTGTGCTCCGCGGGTATCGAGCTCCAGACTCAGGATATTCGCCTTTACCCCATGACGGGCAAAGGCTTCCTGCATGGCTTGTCCCACCGCATCTTCCACATGACGGCGCTGCAGGCAGTATGCGATAAGACACGGGCCGGCACCACTGAGGCTGGCACCTAATGCGCCGGCCTTCTTCGCCGCACTGAACACATCATACATACCGGGAATCAGTTTTGCGCGGTATGGCTGATGCAGTGCATCTTCAAAGACATTGCGCAGGAATTTTTCATTGCCCTTGCAGAGTGCCGCTACGAGCATACCTGCTCGGCCGATATTGTTGATGGCATCCTTCATGGGGACTTCCTTGGGCAGGACTTCCCGCGCCTTTTTGGTGGACAGAGGGAAATCCGGTACTGCCACCACGAGCTTTAACCGCATCTTGGGAATCAATGTAAAACATTCCACATCCCCGCGCGTCACGGTGCTGATGGTAAAGCCGCCATAGATAGCCGGCGCCACATTATCGGGATGACCCTCAATGTCCGTGGCAAACTGCAGCAGTTCCCGGCGGGTAAAGCGGTTATTAATCAGAGCATTGGCGCCCTTTAGCCCCGCCACAATAGCGGTCGCACTGCTGCCCAAACCGCGGGACAGAGGCACGTTATTTTCCATATGGATAATGGCGCCCTTATAGGTATCTGCAAGGCCTGCTTTTTTGAGCAGGTACTGCACCGACTGCCAAACGATATTGCGGTCATCACAGGGAATATTCCCTGCTCCGGCACCGTTAATGGTAATCCTGCAGCCAGGAGCTTCCGTTAATTGTAACTGCAAGTCATTGTAGACCGTACAAGCCAGCCCAATGGAATCAAATCCCGGCCCGCAGTTGGCACTTGTTCCCGGGACTCTTACCCAGATGCTGCGACTATCCACTGACTTACCCCCGTTCCTGCTCAACACGAATGACACTGCGAATTTCATCTACCACAGGCAAAGCCTTTAAGGCTGCCAATGCTGCTTCAATCTGGGCATGCTCCACCCGATGAGAAATCGCCACGATTTCGGCATGGTCCACGATATTGCGGTGGGTCTGGATAACGGATTCCAAACTTACACCGGCATTGCCGAAGGCCGTAGCCACATAGCCCAATACGCCCGGCTTATCATCCACGAGCAGGCGCACATAATACGAGGACTTCGTCTTCTCCAACGGGCAGATGGGCTTTTCTTCATAGCAGGTGCAGCGTACCCGGCCAAAGTTATCATGCAGGATATCGCGGGAAACTTCAATCACATCGGCGACAACTGCCGATGCAGTCGGCAGGGAACCGGCGCCCTGACCGTAGAACATGGCATCACCGATGGCATTGCCCTTGACGAAGATGGCATTGAACACGCCGTTAACTGCAGCCAGCGGATGTTCCTTGGGCAAGAATACCGGATGTACCCGTACATCCACACCATTTTCCTGGGTTTCCTTGCCCACGGCGAGCAGCTTAATCACATAGCCAAGGTTCTTGGCATACTCGATATCGTCCGGGGTGATTTTTGTAATACCTTCCACGGACACATCTTTGAGTTCCACACGGGTATTAAAGGCCAGCGATGCGAGGATTGCCGCCTTGCGGGCCGCATCAAGACCATCCACGTCCGCAGACGGGTTGGCTTCGGCATAGCCTTTTTCCTGTGCTTCCTTGAGGACACTTTCGTAGTCGCTGCCACATTCCGTCATCTTCGTGAGCATGTAGTTGGTCGTACCGTTCACAATGCCCATGATTTCCGTCACCTGATTGGCCGTCAGGCACTGCTTGAGCGGCGTGATAATGGGAATGCCACCGCCGACACTGGCTTCAAAGAGGAAGTCCACATCCTTTTCTTCGGCTTTGGCAAACATTTCCTTGCCGAACTGGGCCACAACATCCTTATTGGCGGTCACGACATTCTTGCCGGCTTCCATGGCACGCAGCATATAATCCTTGGCCGGATTCAGCCCGCCCATCAGCTCGACAACGATTTCGATTTCGTCATCATTTAAGATGTCTTCAATCTTATCCGTAACCTGATAGTTCGCCAAAAAGGGGCGCACCTTACTGCAATCGCGCACGAGAACTTTTTTAATCATAAGTTCTGCTCCCACGCGCTCGGTAATCTGCTGCCGATTCATCTCCAGCACTTTAACAACGCCGGAGCCGACAGTCCCGGCTCCCAACAAGCCTATCTTAATAACCTTCTGCATACGGTACACCCCTTTTCCTATTCAATTAAGCCTGACCAAGAACTTCCAGACGCTTCACACCATCCACCATGCGCAGTTTATCCAAGAGTGCTTCGAGGTCTACGCTGAGGTTCATGGTTTCGATGGAAACGGTGGCATTGGCCACGCCCTGCAGAGGAATGCCCTGATTGATGGTCATAACGCTGCCGGAATCCTGGGAAATGGTATTCAACACGCTGGAAAGGACCCCCTTCTTGTGCTCAAGAAGGAAAGTCAGCGTCACAATCTTGTTCTGGCTGGCTTCATAGAAGGGGAACACATAATCTTTGTATTTGTAGTAGGCACTGCGGGAGAGTTCCATCTTCTCCACAGCTTCATTGATGGTGCGGGCATCGCCGCGCTTGAGCATTTCTTTTACTTTGATGGTTTTCTTGATTGCTTCCGGAAGAATTTCTTCACGGACGAGGAAAAATCCGCTTTTCTGTTCGTTCATATATTACGCCTCCAATGGATGATTTTCTACTGACAAAAGATAGTATACCACACTATGTATACATTTGTCACTTAAAAATTTTACAACTATCAACAAATTCAGCGTTTCGCCGCCTGAATTTTGCTTTCTGTGCCCTTCAGCAGACGGCCAATGTTACTGTGGTGACGGACAATGATGAATACCGCTGCCAACACACCAAAGAGAATAAATTCCAGAGAATAATTCATCAGCCAGGCAAGCAATGGTACGCAGGCTGCCGCTACAATCGAGCCTAAAGACACATATCCTGTGACCTTTACGATGGCCAACCAAAGCAAAAATACAATCAGAGCCGGCAGGGGCATCAGCATGACCATAACCCCCAGACCTGTGGCCACCCCCTTGCCCCCCTTGAACTTCAAAAACAGGGAGCAGGAATGGCCTACAATAGCCAGGATGCCGCAGACAATCATAAAGGCTGGCGTGCCCACCAAAACGGAACCGAGATAAACACTCAGCGCACCCTTGGCAAAGTCCAGCAGGAAGATGGAAATTCCTGCGGCCTTGCCCAATGTACGCCAGGCATTCGTAGCACCGATATTATGACTGCCATGTTCCCGCAAATCCGTATGCCAGATAGCTTTGCCCAGCCAGAGGCCGTTGGGAATGGAACCTAAAAGATACGAGAGCAAACCGGCAATAAGCATGGAAGACATCAATAATCCTCCTCCTCATCACGCGCACGGACAATCAGGCGCAGAGGCGTCCCCTCGAAACCGTACATTTCACGCAGACGGTTTTCGATAAACCGCAAATAGGAGAAGTGCATGAGTTCCGGGTCGTTGACGAAGATGATGAACTTCGGCGGCTTGATATCAGCCTGCGTCATAAAGAGAATCTTGAGGCGGCGGCCACGGTGCATCGGCGGCGGGTTGATGGATACCGCATCGCGGATGAGTTCGTTGAGCACGCTCGTCTTGATGCGCATGGACTGCTGTTCAGCCACATATTTCACGAGTTCCGTCACACGGCCAACACGCTGGCCGGTCAAAGCCGAGGCATAGAGCACCGGCGCATACTGCAGGAAGCCGATTTCCTCACGCAAATCTTCGGTAAAGCGGAGGGTTGACTTGTCATCCTTTTCGGGATAGATATCCCATTTGTTGACGACAATGACTACCCCCTTGCCGGACTCATGAGCATAACCGGCAATCTTCTTATCCTGCTCGGTGATACCCTCAAAGGCGTTGATAACCATAAGCACAACATCTGCTCTGTCGATAGCACGCAGGGAACGCATCACGCTGTAACGCTCCACCGGTTCATCAATCTTACCGCGGCGACGCATGCCGGCCGTATCAATCAGCATGAACTTCATATCATCTTTGACGAAATGCGTATCAATGGCATCGCGGGTCGTGCCAGCCACATCACTGACGATAACACGTTCTTCGCCTAAGAGCTGATTGACGAGCGAGGACTTACCAACATTCGGACGCCCGATAACGGCAATGCTGATTTC
The DNA here is from genome assembly GCF_000701565.1 of Selenomonas sp. FC4001. NCBI lineage: Bacteria > Bacillati > Bacillota > Negativicutes > Selenomonadales > Selenomonadaceae > Selenomonas > Selenomonas sp. FC4001. The sequence continues at coordinate 51,561 of NZ_KL370793.1, forward strand.
GTCCTCGTCCTTTTCCTCGGGCACTTCTTTGGGGAATGCCGCAACAATGGCATCCAAAAGGTCACCCAGGTTCATGACATTAGTTGCCGAAAGAGGAATCGGGTCACCCAAGCCCAGATTGTAGAACTCATAAATGTTCATTTCGAGCTGCGGGCTGTCAATTTTATTGACACCTAAGATAACCGGTTTCTTGGTATTGCGCAGAATCTTGGCCACTTCTTCATCAGAAGTCGTAAGCCCAGCCCGGCCATCCACCAAAAAGAGGATTACATCCGCCTCTTCCATGGCGATTTCGGCCTGGCTGCGCATGGATTTTAAGATATGGTTGCTTTCATCGAATTCGATACCGCCGGTATCAATCATGGTGAACTCATGGTTCAGCCATTCTGCATCCAAGTAAATTCTGTCCCGGGTAACGCCGGGCATATCGTCAACGATGGAAACGCGTTTCTTGCCAATCTGATTGAACAGTGTGGACTTGCCCACATTCGGGCGTCCTACGATGGCAACGATAGGTTTGCTCATTGTCAGCCTTCTTTCTTATAGTTATTCCACAGGCTTCGTATAGCCTGCATTGCTCTGCCAGGTATAGGCAGTTTCGCCGCTGCGGTTCTTATGGTAACTTGACCAGTCGGTAAGCGCATGGTAGTAATCTGCCCCGCCCTGTACCGGCTCTACGCGGATATTCGGGAAATGCGCGGTAAATTCCTGCAAGGTCATATCGTCAAGGAAGATATCCTCGCCTGCCCTCAGCGCAGGTTCGGGAATAATCAGCGCCTGCCGCTTCTCTGCCTCCGGCATATTGGCCAGAGTGTCCAGAATATCCTTGGCCGTCAGCAGTCCCGATACATTGACCGTTGAACCAAAATGCTTGTTTTCCACTGGCACAATCCGTACCTGCAGATTTTTGAGCTGTAAGGATTTCGCCAGCTTTTCCATAACCGGCGCCACGGAGGTTCCCGTCACCACATCAATCACAAAGGGCTCGTCATAGCCATTTGACATGTCAGAATTTTGACAGGTCAAATTCCAGTCATTGATAAAGCTGCGTGTCAGGCCAATGCCGTTATCGAGCTGCGGGAAGCCGTCATAGAATTCGGTCGGCGGCACTTCGCGTCCTGCCAGGAAGTAGAATTCATCCCCTAAGTACAAGAACGTGCGCCCCTCTTCCTGCTGGAACTTCTTCTGCCACTTCTCCACCATGTCGATGACTCTGGCCGCACCTTCGCGGTCAAATTGCTGCAAGGGATAGGGGTCCGTGCGGTATTTGGTGATGCCCACAGGCACGATAGCCATGGACAGGGCATGGGGACGGCGGGCGGCGATTTCGCGGATGGAGCGCTCTAATTCCTCACCGTCATTTAGCCCCGCACAGAGCACAATCTGCGTATGGTACTCGGCTCCTGCCGCCTCGAGATTTTCGAGCTGCTCAGTGATTCTGGCCGCGCCTTTACAGCGCAGCATCTGCGCCCTGAGTTCCGGATTCATACACTGCACGGACACATAGAGCGGCGACAGGTGGAACTGCTCGATACGCTTGAAGTCCGCCGGTCCCATATTGGTCATGGTCACAAAGTTGCCATAGAGGAAGGACAGGCGGTAATCATCATCTTTTATCGACAAGCTGTCACGCATATCCGGGGCAATCATATTGACAAAGCAAAAATAGCAGTTGTTGGCACATTTGCGGATGCCGTCAAATACTGCCGACTCGAATTCCACGCCCAGTTCTTCATCAAAATCCTTATCAAAGGAAATGATTTCCCGCTCGCCATCGGCATGTTCTATGGTCAGGTCAATTTCTTCATCGGCCATGGCAAAACTTACATCAATGATATCCCGCAGGGACTGTTCGTTGATGGCGATGATTTTATCACCAGGAACCAGCTCCAGTTCCTCGGCCAGACTCCCCTCATTTACTCTGGAAATAATCCCAGCGTATTCCTTACTCATATCTATATCTCTTTCATTCTAGTTCTAACTAAACAAAGGAGTGATGGAAAACATCACTCCCCTGAGTTTATTCTGTTTATTTAGCGAAGCTATTAGTTAGCTTTCGTGATGGACAGCGAAATGCGTTTACGCTTCGTGTCGATGCGCAGAACCTTAACCTTAACTTCATCGCCAACATGAACAGCTTCATCAGCACGTTCAATACGCTTTTCAGCCAGTTCACCCATCGGAATCAGGCCATCGAAGCCCGGTTCGATTTCCATGAATGCACCGAAGTCCGTCAGTTTGATGATTTTGCCTTCGATGATGTCGCCTTCGGCATACTTTTCAGCATTGTCGAGCCAAGGATCACGCATGGTGTCTTTTACGGACAGGGAAATGCGCTTTGCTTCCTGGTCGATGCTCTTAACGTATACATCGAGTTCCTGACCAACTTCGAGAACATCAGACGGATGCTTCACGCGGTTCCAAGCCAGGTCGGAGATATGAGCCAGACCATCTACGCCGCCGATGTCAATGAATGCACCGTAGTCAACGATACGCTTAACCGTACCGCGAACGATGGTATCAGCCTGCAGCGTGGAGAATACTTCGTCTTCCTTCTCAGCGCGAACAGCTTCGAGGAGCTTGCGGCGGGAAAGAACCAGACGCTGCTTATGTACATCGATTTCGATGATTTCGCATTCAACAGTCTGACCAGCATATACGGACAGATCTTTTACGAAATGCAGTTCCATCTGGGAAGCCGGGATAAAGCCACGGAGACCATTTACGGAAGCTACGAGACCGCCCTTAACTACCTGATTGATGGTAGCCTGAACCGTTTCGCCACGTTCCATGATAGCTTCCATTTCCTTCCAAGCAACCATGCGGTCAGCTTTAACCTTGGAAAGGATGCCGCCGTTGTCGCCGCCCAGGGAAACGATGTAAACATCGATTTTGTCGCCAACTTTTACTACGTCCTCAGCGGACTCCGGAGCCGGGTAAGCCAGCTCGCGCTTCGGAATAGCAATTTCCTGCTTGTATCCGATATCAACATAAGCCTCATCGCGGGAAACCTGGATAACTTCACCGGTTACAACGGTGCGCTCCTGGATATCCGGCATTGCATTTTCGGCCTCTGCTAAGAGTTCTTCCATATTCATCTGTTCTGACACTTTTTATATACCTCCTTGATAATCCAGTCAGGTGTTGAAGCACCCGCTGTAATACCAATTTTTTCAATTTTATCAAACCACTCGTCCTGCAGTTCCTCTGCAGTTTCGATATGGTAAGTTAAGCATTTTTCTGCGCAAATCTGCGCCAACCGCGTGGTATTAGCACTGTTTCTGCCGCCAATCACGAGCATCATGTCAACCTTGGCTGCTAAGTCCAAAGCTGCTTTCTGCCGCTGGTCAGTCGCTGTGCAAATGGTTCGCTGTATGTGGATATCCCGGGACTTCTCCAACAAATGATTCACGATACTCTTGAATCGGTCACCGGAAAAAGTCGTTTGACAGACCACACCGAGTTTGGCACTGGATTCCAGGGCATCTGCCTCTTCCTCTGTCTCCACGATTGTCGCTTTGCCATCGGACCATTCAAAGATACTGCGCACCTCAGGGTGCTTCTTCTCACCGATGATGACAACCTTATAGCCTTCATCCGCCAATTTCTTGGCCGACAACTGTGCTTTCTTCACATGAGGACAGGTTGCATCCACCAGATTCAGCCCGCGTTTTTCGGCTTCCTCATAAATATCCGGCCCCACACCATGGGAGCGGATAATCACGGTTCCCCTATCCATCTCTGCTAACGCATCAACCGTGCCAACGCCTTCTGTCTTGAGGCGTTCCACCACTTGGGGATTATGGATAATGGGTCCCAGTGTTGAAGCTGTGCCATCAGCGGAAGCATTTTCCTGGGCAATGGTTACAGCACGTTTTACGCCATAACAAAAGCCGAGATAATCTGCTAAAATGACTTCCATACATCAACCACCATCATTGTATTATGTAAAAACGGTTATACCTTCAGCCCGTTTTCACAATCTAACATACATAATAGCATAGCAAGATAGTATTTGGCAAGAAATTTTTTGACAAATTCTTACATTCTTTCCGCCAGCATATCTGCCGCAGCCAAAAGGCCGGCAATCATGGCACTTGGTCTGGGCGGGCAGCCAGGGATGTAAATATCCACCGGCACTACCTTGTCGGCAGCCCCGACGATAGCGTAGCTGGCACCATAAGTCTCGCCACCCGCCGCGCAGGCACCGCAGGCCATGACAAGTCTCGGTTCCGGCATGGCTTCGTAAGACATTCTAAGGGCCTGCTCTAAGTTTCTCGTCACCACGCCCGTGACCATGAGGAGGTCAGCATGGCGAGGAGATGCATCCACATGCACGCCATAGCGGTGCAAATCATAGATGGGATTGGACATAGCGCCCATCTCAAAGTCGCAGGCATTGCAGGAACCGGCGTCAAGATGGCGCACATGCAGGCTGCGGCCGAGTTTTTGCTTGATGACTTCGGCCGTAACCTCGGCAGCATCTTCCGTAATCACAGGCAGGGCCTCATCACTGCTATGCTGCAGGCTGCCCATGGCCTTTTCCACACACTTGCCGCAGAACAGGCATTTTTTATAGTCAACGGCATAGCCCTGTGCATCTGCCGTGACCTGAAAGGCACCCACGGGGCAGGCCTTGGCACATTCCTCCCGCAGATTTTCCGGGCAGCTGCCGGTGATTTTCCCGCGGAAGCGTTCGCTGCCGGTGAGGGAAATTTTTTCGGTGGCGATTTTATCGCCCAATAAGCGTTCTATTACCTTAAACATAATCTCTCCTCACCTCTTAACGGTCAATGCAGGCATAGCACAGTTCAAAACTCTTGTTAATCAGCGGGAAGTCCGGAATGATATCCCCCTGCACCGCAATGGTCAGCGCAGGCCAGTTGGGATAAGAGGCGCTGCGGACGAAAATGCGGTCAATTTTGCCATCCTGCAGGGCCACAAACTGGAAGTTGCTGCCCCGGGCCGATTCGCTAAGGCCCCAATCCTCACCGCTGACATTTGACAAGTCAATTTGACAAGTCAGATTTGACGGGTCATTTGACTTGTCAGCTTTCAGCAGATTGCAAAGCTGCTCCACAAGGCCAAAGGATTCGGTAAGTTCGGCAATGCGCAGAGCCAGTCTTGCGGCCACGTCGCCGGTCTTTTCCGTCACAAGCTCAAAGTCAAGTTCCGGGTAGAGGCCGTAGGCAAAATCCTTGCGGCTGTCATGGGCAAAGCCCGAGGCTCTTGCACCCACACCCACCATCGCTAAATCCACAGCGGTGTTTTTGCGTACAATACCTGTCGTGCGCACGCGGTTCTGGAAGTTGGCCTGCTGCGCAAACATTTCGCTTAAATCACTGACATTGGCTTTGACCTTATCCATAATATCGGCGATATCGTTGATCAAGGCGCTGTCAATATCCTGACACACACCGCCGGGAACGATTACACCGCGCAGGAAGCGGTTGCCCGCAATGCGTTCCTGCAGGCGCATAAGCATTTCCTTCGTGCACCCGCCAAGGCTGATGGCCGGATTAAAGCCCACGCCGGCAGGGATATTACCCAAGTCGCCCACATGGTTGGTAATGCGCTCGATTTCCATCAGCAGGGTGCGGATGATTTCCGCCCGCCGCGGAATTTTTACGCCAGCGATTTTTTCCACGGCCTGACAGAAGCTCCAAGTGTTGGCAATGGAGCAGGCACCGCAGATGCGCTCGACGATGGGCAGAGCTTCTTCGGGTGTCTTGCCTTCCATAATTTTTTCCAGACCGCGGTGGGTATAGAACAGACGCGCGTCCAGCTGCAGCATGGATTCACCGGCCTGACTGAAACGGAAGTGACCCGGCTCGATAATACCCGCATGAATCGGACCGACCGGCACTTCATAAACGCCTTCGCCCTTGGCCACACTCATATCCATGCGGCGGCTGCCGCGAACCTCAACATCCTTTGCCACATTCTTGCGCAGGGGATAAAAACCTTCGGGGAAGGTGTCATGCAGGACAAGCGGGCGCGGGTCCGGATGGCCCTGCGGCACAATGCCGAACATATCCTGAATCTCGCGCTCGTACCAAACGGCAGCAGGAATCACACTGGTCAGGGATTCGTAGCAAAGGGACTCCCCTTCGCTAAAGACGGCCTTAACGGCCTCCATCTTATGCTCGCTCAGATTTTCAAACACCGCATAAATGGCATAACCCTTCACTTCGGGATTTTCCGTTTCATCCCGGCCAAACATGGCGGTCAAAGGATTATTGCCGCCATTGGACAGGATATTGGCAGTGCCCCGGAAATTTTCCGGCTTCACCACTTTCAAAGACCAATCCGCCATTACTGCACACCTCCCAGAACAATTTTTGCCGCCTCAGTCAGCAGCGTTCCCACATAGGGAAGCTCGTAGGCAAAGGCACTTACTACACCACTGACAGCCAGCATCAAGAGCAGTACGCAGCTGTCAAGTTTGCCCATCAGTTCACCGGCAGATTTGCGCGTCGGCTTGCCCCCGAGCATGCGCATAGCATGATAGAGAATACCAATCAGCATGCCTGCCAGCAGCACGAGCGCCAGAATGCCCAGATACGGATGATGTGCCTGGAAGAAGCTGGCAATGATGTAGAATTTACTGAAGAACACCCCCATCGGCGGCATACCCAGGATGCCCACAATGCCGAGCAGCCAGAACATGGCCGTTTTCGGTGCCTGCTGCATCATGCCGTGAATGCGCATCATATTTTTCGTCGCATAGGTTTCCATAATGGTACCTGCCGTATAAAACAGCATATATTTAACCAACGCATGGTTGAACATATGCAGAAGGGATGCTTCTGCGGCCAGTGGCATAAAGAGGCCGAAGCCTGCGGCCAGCAAGCCGAAGTTTTCCATCGAGGAATAAGCAAGCATACGCTTAACGTCACGCTGTACCAGCACAAACGGCACAGCCAGCGCAATGGTCAAGAGGCCAAAACCTACATACATATTGCTGATGAACTCCAAACCAACCACCGGCATCACGATAGCCGTAGCGCGCAGAAGCACATAGAGCGCACAGATACAGAGCGCACCGGAGAGCAGGCCACTCGTAAGGGCCGGCGCTTCGGAATGAGCATCCGGCAGCCAGGCATGCATGGGCGCCAGACCGATTTTCGTGCCATAGCCCACAAAGAGGAAGGCAAAGGCGAGCTTTGCCACATCATGGTCAAGCATCTGCGCATGATGCGCCATGAATTCCCAGTTCAGCGGCTGGACATTGCCCATGGCCTGCAGCTGACCATAATAAAGGATGATGGTGCCCAAAAGCGCCAAGCAGATGCCCACGGTGCAGACCATAACGTATTTCCAGGCCGCTTCCAAGGAAGTGCGGGTGAATTTGAATGCTACAAGCAGTGCCGATACCAAGGTGGTCGCTTCAATGGTTACCCACATAAGCCCTAAGCTGTCCACCGTCACCACCAGCATCATCGTCCAAACGAAAAGATGCGACAGCGCATAGAAGCGCCCTTCCAAATGGGTAAAGCGGCGTAAGTATCCGTAGCGGATATTCGTATCGCGTTCCAGATACGCCTTGCTGGTCCAGGCAAAAGCCAAGTACAGCGTGCCCACAATCACCAGCATCCAAATGCCCAGAGCATCCACATAGAAGAAGCCCTGGCGGATTGGTTCATCAGCATGGCGGGCAAAATTTACTGCCATGTCGAGAATCAGGCCAAAGACCACGGTGGCCGTCAGCCTGTCGGCGATATGCAGGAGTTTTAACCCCAGCATATTGGTAGCCGCCACCACTGCAAAGAGCAGGGGCAGCCCCAGTATATAATAAAGTTCCATAAACTACCTCAGCCCTTCAACTTTCTCATTACGGTGGTATCCGTGGTCATAAAGGAAAGACTCATGCGATTGGTGAGAATTACCAGTACCACCACAGCAATCAATACATCCAGGAATACACCAAGCTCAACCACTAACGGCAAACCTTCGGTGATGATAAGCCCCAAAAGATAAATGCCGTTTTCCAATGTAATCAGCCCGCAAATCTGCAGGATGGCGCGCTTGCGCATGACCATGAGCGCGAGTCCCGTCATAATCATCATAACGGTGGCCGCAAAGATATCCTGCGCCATGGGGTCGAGCATAAAGCGGTTGCCGAGTACATAGCCGAACACCAGGAAGGCAGCCGCGGCCAGCGTGGAATAGTTCACATTAATATCCGAAAAGATTTCCCGCTCATCGGTAATGCGCTTGATGAGCTTGAGCATGGCCATAGGAATAAAGATGACCTTGACCCCTAGCGTCAGCGCAAAGGGAATCAGAGCATGGATAAGGCCATGGTTAAGGCCTGCCAACAGACAGGCACAGGCCACAATCACCGACTGGGCCATCAGCGCCACCACCGAGCGGCGCAGCTCCATCACCCGGGTCTGCACAAAGACCACAAAGAGGAGCAGAACTACCAAATATTCCATTTTCTCCTCCTTACTGTGCGATAATCGCTACGGCCAGCATGATGACAGCCGCAGCCAGATAAACACGGACTTTGAACAGGCGCATCTTGTTGTTCAGCGTTTCCACCAGACCAATCAAGAGTGCACTCAGGAGCACCTTCACCACCAACGGCAAAGGCAGAGGCAGATAGAGACTGCCAAAGAGCACGAGGAAGGACAGCATCTTGAGCATGCTGCCCAGATGGATGTAGCTCAAAAGACGGCCGGAATATTCGAGCGTCATGCACTCGTGAATCATGGTGAGCTCCAGATGCGTGTCGGGATTATCCACCGGCAGGCGGCTGTTTTCCGCCAGCATCACGAGGAAGAAGGCCACGCCGCCCATTACCGCCGGAACGGTAAAGTAAAAGGCATTGTAGTCAATGACCATCTGCGAGAGCATGGTTGAGCCGTAACGGCTGGCGTTCAGCAGGATAGCCAGCATCACCGCCGGTTCCACCAAAACAGAAATATAGATTTCGCGGGAACCGCCCATGCCGCCAAAGGCCGTAGCCGAATCAAGCGAACCAAGCGTCATAAAGAAACGGCCCAAAGCTAAGATATAGACAAAGACAAAGGCATCGCCCAAGCGGATGTTGCCCGCGAGCAACCCCGGCAGCATCATGGCCGCCATAATGCTGGTCACCAGATACACAATGGGAGCCGCCAGAAAAATCCAGCTGGTGTATTTCGTCACAATCACCGGCTTATGCCACCATTTCCAGAGGTCAAAGTACTCCTGAAAGATACTGGCCCCCTGCCGCTTCTGCAAGGTCGCTTTCGTCTTATTGACAATCCCGGCAATCAGGGGAGCGCAGACAAGCAGGCAGAGTGCCTGCACGGCGGCATTATAAAAACCAATCGCCATCTCACATACCTCCCCAAATCAACACGATGACCATCGCAATCATGGTATAACCAATATAGAGGCGCACACTGCCCTGCTGAACAATCCGCAGGGTATCGGCGGCCTTTATCATGATGTGCTGTACCGGACGATAGAGTCTATCCGTAAACTGGTCAGGAATCAGCAAATTATAATGAAGCTTCCGGCCAAAATAAGCATGCTCCCGCTGGAGGAAAACACGCTCCCGGCGGGGCTTCAAGATAAAGTCAAAGGCTCGGCGCAAGGGCTTGGAAAAACCTGTCGCCGTATACTGCTGCCGACGGGTCGGTTCCGTGCCGCAGTTCCAGGTCACATCCTGGCGCACGATAACTTTCTTGCCGCTGATGGTCAGCGCAAGAATAGCAAACAGCCAAAGAGCGGCAATCAAAATCAGCCAGGGACTAAAGACCGCTTCCGACTGGCCGCCATTCCACCAAAGGCCCATAAAGTTACCGGCAGGAATTGCCAGAGGGCTGTCCACCAGAATCTGCCGCATGGTATTAACCAGCGGTGCCGGCATGATGCCCGCCGCCAGAATGACCAGCGCTTCCATGCCCATGCCCAGAAGCATCGTAAAGGGCATTTCATGCGCTTTGAGCACCAGATTGGAACGGCGGCGGCCCAGAAAGGTCACACCGTAGAGCCGTACAAAGCAGCCCAGCGCCAATGCACCCGTAAGGCCCAACAGAATAAAGGCAAAGATAACGAGCAGGCGCAGTTCCGGCGTGCCGGATTCAAAGGCCAGCGTCATCATGCCCTGCAGGGTCAGCCACTCACCGACCAGACCTGCCGTAAAGGGCAGAGAAGCCAAGGACATGGAACCAATCAACGTGAAGGCTGCCGTCCAGGGCATCTTCTTCATAAGACCGCCCAGAAGCTCCACATTGCGGGTGCCCGTAGCGTGCATGACGGCACCGGCACTCATAAAGAGCAGGCACTTCATCAGGCTGTGAGCAAAGGAATGAACCAATACAGCCGTAAAAGCTGCCAGCGAAAGATACGGCTTATCCATAGCCACGAGCAGCATACCGCAGCCGAAAGCAGCAAAGATAATGCCCATGTTTTCTACAGAAGAATACGCAAGAATCCGCTTCATATCCTTTTCCATGGAAGCGTAGAGCACACCAAGGAAAGCAGATACCAGGCCCACCACCATGACAATCAGGCCATAGGCAAAGACATCCGCGCCGATAAACTCAAAGACAAAACGGCCAAAACCGTAAACGGCCACCTTGAGCATTACACCACTCATGAGCGCCGACACATGGGACGGCGCTGCCGGATGTGCATTGGGCAGCCAAACATGCAGCGGCATCAGACCGGACTTCAGCGCAAAGCCCAGGAAAGCACAGCCAAAGGCGATATGCCGAAGCACAGGTGGCAGCTGGCTATGCGCCAAATCAGCAAAGGCAAAACTTTCGGCCCCGCTGCCCAAAAGATAGAAGGCTACGAGAATAGCTGCCGTGCCCAGATGGGTCATGACCATGTACTGATACGCGGCATGCACCACCTGCTTCTTCTCGCTCTCGTGATTCACGAGCAGGAAGGACACCAACGCCATGACTTCCCAGGCCAGAATAAAGGTAAAGGCATCACCGGCCAGCACCACCATGACCATCGAACCCAAAAAGAGATTCCAAAGTCCGGCCAGCTGACGGATACGGGCACCTAAGTATCCCCGTCCATAGCCCATGCCATAGATGCTGACGGCCGTGCCGGACAGACCGATAATCAGCAGAAAGGCTGCCGCCCAGCCGTCAACGGCCAACGAATAGCGGCCCAGCTGCCAGACAGATGCACCTCCCATACCTCCCAGCGTCAGCAGGGATTGGCACAACACCACAAGGCTGGCGATACTTGCCAGCCCCATGGACACATAATGGGCAGCCAATTCCAGCCGCTTCGGCCAAATCAGCGCCAGCGTTCCGAGGCCATAAAGGCCCAACGCCCCCACAAAAGATTCCATACGTTCCTCCTATAATTTATGATTGCTTTAATTAATATAGTAACCTTGACATTATACCCCAAAGATTCTGCACTGAAAAGGCCTCCTATAAAAAAAGTGATTGACCAGTCATTTGACTGGTCAATCACCATTATTCTGCCTCGTTCTGCATTGCTTTTATTCCCTGCTGGAACTCCTCCATGCTCAGGGTAAAATAATCCAGTTCCTGCAAAATCCCATAGACTTCCTGCTGGGATTTTGCCGCGTCCAATTTTGCTTCCAGAGATTCCTCCGTCAGCGCATGAAAAAGCATATGCTTAATTTCTTCAATATCCATTATACAGCCGCCTTACTCTTTACTTCATCATCCTCCGTGAGCCGCGCCGCGTACTCCGGCTGGTCTTCGAAGATAATGGTGGGTGCCAGATAGAAACCATTGAAGCGGGTAGCGCTGACGCTGGTATAAGACCCCATTTCCGTCACGAGCACCTTGTCGCCGATTTTGAGCTCCGGCGCCATAAAGTCGCGATAGAGCACATCGATACCATCGCAGCTGGGACCGCCAAAGGTCGAAGGCTTCTTGGTGCCCTTGCCAAAGCAGTGCAAAGGGTACGTCCAATGGTCGTACATGATGCCTGAGAAGCAACCATAGATGCCTTCATCCAAAATATACCAGGGCTGCGGGCCGCGGGTCTTGGTGCCGATAACGGACGTCACAAGGTTCACCGCCGTGCCGCACATATAGCGCCCCGGTTCTGTCCAAACAGCCGTATCGGGGAACAGACGGTCAATCTGCTTGTTGATGGCTTCCATCATGGCCGCCAAATCCACATTCAACCCCTTGGCATCGGGAACAGGGAAACCGCCACCGATATCCAAATCCGTCAGGTGCATGCCCATCGCCTCTGCTTCATCAAAAAGCTTGCGGGCCACCAGCAGGGCTTCCTCATAAGCCGCCGTAGACAGCGACTGGCTGCCCACATGGAAGCAGATGCCCATGGCATGAAGGCCGGCCTCCTGCGCAGCTTTTAGTAAATCCAGCGCCTCTTCCACAGGTGCACCGAACTTCGTATTGAGGTCTACCAAGGCCTTGTTGTTGCGCACAGCAATACGCACGAGCACATCCGCACCAGGCACAGCCTTGGCCATCTTGTCGATTTCCGACGGGTCATCAAAGGTAAAACGGCGTACATTATATTCAGCCGCAGCCTTAAGCCCGCGCTCATCCTTTACCGGATTGGCATATATCATCTGCGAACCATCTACGCCTAATTCATGGAGAATTTCCATCTCACCGGCCGAGGCCACATCAAAATGGGAACCAAGGCCCGCCAGCAGAGACAAAATCTCAGGTGTCGGGTTCGCCTTCATCGCATAAAATACTCCCGCCCGCGGCAAATGACGGCGTATAAACTGGTAGTTCTCCTCAACTTTGTCCAGTGATGCCACCAAAAAGGGCGTTGGGAAACGCTCCGCAAGCGTTTTTACTTCTTTTTCGTTCAGTCTGAAATTTTTCATAACACAACCCATTCCGTATTAGATTTAAGATGAATTGACAAATGTTCATCTCATGAGTTACATTGTAATATATCTGATACATTTTAACAATATAAAATCGAAATAAAAGCTTCTTTTTCCCATATTTTAGCAGGAAGTGCATGGCGGGCAAAATTTTTTCCCGGCTGTCAAGTAAAAATACTTGCACCCCCTCCCTTTTTGTGCTAAAATACCATTATTGTGTGTTAGGAGCAGTAGGCTCCCACAGGTTTAAGGAGGTGTAACACATGGCAAGTGTTTGCGAAATCTGCGCTAAAGGCGAACTGTCTGGCAACAATGTCAGCCATTCCCATCTGAAGACGAGACGCACTTGGAAGCCGAACATCCAGCGTGTACGCGCTGTTGTTGAAGGCGAAGTGAAACGTGTCAACGTCTGCACGCGTTGCCTGCGTTCTGGTAAGGTTCAGCGTGCCCTTTAATTTGCGCATAAATATCACCAAAAGCTGATATATCATAAAATAACCCTATCGCAGTTGCGGTAGGGTTATTTTATATGTGCTGTCATTGTTTTTCCCAAGACCTTGTGCTAGACTTAAACGTATAATACATACAATACGAAACTATCCAAAGAGGGTGAACATCCTATGGCTATACCATACAATATCATAGACTTTGATATGCAAATCGGGCGGCAAAAGCCGGAGACCATCCGCCACCCGGATAACTACTGTCCCTTCTGCCATACAGATGAGCTCACGGACATCATCGCCACCGATGGCCCCATCATCCTCCTGCGCAATAAATACAATGTACTGTCCGGCACGGAACAGTTCGTTCTCATCGAAACGGATGCCTGCCAAAGCGATATGCCCGACTACACGCCCGAACATATGCAGCGCTTGATACGCTTCGGCCTGCACCATTGGCAAAAAATGCTGCACTCCGGCAAATATGATGATGTGGTATTCTTCAAAAACTACGGCCCTCTGTCGGGCGGCACCATCCGCCACCCCCATATGCAGCTTGTGGCCTTCCCCCATCTTGCGCAGCCCCTTACCGTCTATCCCGAAGAATTTGCCGGGGAAATCATCACCTGTGAAAATGGCGTGGAATTTAACATCTCCACCAATCCCCGCATTGGATTCTGGGAACTCAACATCATTCCTGCCGAAATCGAAAGCACGGAGGCCATCCACACCATAGCCAAATTTCTGCAAATTGGCACAGAATATCTAACCCGTCATTTCCATAAAGGACAGGTTCATAGCTACAACATCTTTTTCTACCAGCTAAAGAATCAGGTCTACGCCAAAATCCTCCCCCGCTTTGCCACACCGCCCCTCTATATCGGCTACGGCGTTCATGTGCGGCCCACCAATATAAAAGAAGCCACCCAGGAAATCCAGCGGCTCTACTTCCATAACTAAAGAAGGTCATCTGACCCGTCAAAAAATTGACATGTCAGATGACCTTTTCTTATGCTTCTTTTTTGTCGAAGGGTACGTGATTGAGGATGAGGTCCGGATTGTTGTCGGTAATCCAGCCCAAAGCCCATTCGTTGTTCACGAGCAGCACCGGGTTATTGTGGCGGTCGTAAACGAACATACCGCGGTCAGCGCCTTTAAGTTCAGCCGGCGTTACTTCATGGCCGTCTTCAAAGGCCATCCAGCGCGCCACCTCATAAGGCTGCATATTCATTTCGATATCTACATTATACTCGTTCTTGAGACGGTATTCGAGCACTTCAAACTGCAGCGTGCCAACGGTGCCGACAATATAGGATTCCGTACCAGCACCAGCCTGCTGGAACAGCTGAATCGCACCTTCCTGCGTCAACTGCTCAATGCCCTTGACGAACTGCTTGCGCTTCATCGTATCCTTGGCCTGTACACGGGCAAATTTTTCTGGCGGGAATACCGGGAAATCAGCATATTTGAACTTATGGCTGGCATCGCAGACCGTATCGCCGATACCGAACACGCCCGGGTCAAAAAGGCCAACGATATCGCCGGGATATGCCGTGTCGATAATCTGTCTGTCCTGCGCCAGGAACTGCTGGGGCTGGGCAAGTTTCAGCATCTTGCCTGTGCGTTCATGCCAGACTTCCATATTGCGCTCGAATTTACCGGAGCAAATGCGGATAAAGGCCAGACGGTCACGATGTGCGGGGTTCATGTTCGCCTGAATCTTGAAGACAAAGCCCGAGAACTTTTCATCGTTGGCGGCAATCAGACCTTCCGAGGACTTGCGCGGCTGCGGCGTCGGCGCCATTTCAATATAGCCCTCCAAGAAGTCCTGCACGCCGAAGTTGGTCATGGCCGAGCCAAAGAACATCGGCGTCAATTCACCAGCATTGACCTTTTCCATGTCAAATTCTTCACCAGCTTCGCTCAAGAGTTCCAAATCCTCCTGCAGGGCTTCCCAAACGTCCTCACCTACACGTTCGATAACCTGCGGGTCATCCGGCTCAAATACATCGGCTACGCGGGCTTCCTGACCATGGGTAGTATCGGCGGCAAAGAGCAGCACCTTGTCGTTGCGGCGGTCATACACACCCATATACTGACCATCCTGACCAATCGGCCAGTTCATCGGATAGGAGCGAATGCCCAAAACGTTTTCGATTTCGTCCATCAGGTCAATCGGCGCCTTGCCGAAATGGTCGAGCTTGTTGACGAAGGTAAAGATGGGAATACCACGCTGTTTGCAGACCTTAAAGAGCTTCTTCGTCTGCGCCTCGACGCCCTTGGCTACGTCGATAACCATGACGGCGCTGTCCACAGCCATCAAGGTGCGGTAGGTGTCTTCACTGAAGTCCTGATGGCCCGGCGTATCGAGAATGTTGATGCGGCAGCCATCATAGTCAAACTGCAATACCGACGAAGTTACAGAGATACCGCGCTGCTTTTCAATTTCCATCCAGTCGGACACCGCATGACGCTGCGTCTTGCGGGACTTGATGGAACCGGCCAAATGAATGGCACCACCGTAGAGCAAAAGTTTTTCCGTCAGCGTCGTCTTACCAGCATCCGGGTGGGAGATGATGGCAAAGGTACGACGCTTTTCAATTTCTTTATCAAGTTCTGCGCTTAAAGCTGACAAAATAAATCCTCCAATTGTCCTATAAATTTAACACAAACACATGTTTTACCGTTTGAGGGGTTGCAACGCCCCTCTCAAAACCACGTAACAATCATTTTACCATAAAATAAGAAGGAAAGACAAGAAAAATGGAACAAGATCGTAATCATTCCACTCCTGGAAACGCATTCACATACTTGATTTTGATATCGGGGAAATTTTCGACAAACTGTACGGTAAAGTCTTCACCGCTTTCCACGAACTTCCACTCGCCGATTTTATCCGGGAAAGCTTCCACGACCTTCACCTTTAGGTCCGGGAAGGAATCCACTACCTTGACTTTAATATCAGCAAAGTGATCCACCACCTTCACTCTGCCGCAGAGTTTAATCCCTTTGTAATAGCCATCCCTGTTGACAGCAGATGCCGCCATCGCCGGAAGTGTCATAGTCAACAGCAGCAGAATGGTCAATATGGCTGTAAATTTTTTCACGGTTACTCACCTCCAACAAAATCAACATAAATCCGCAGAGGATATGCCTCATTTCATTTTCAAATCCAGCAATACCTTATCGGTTTCCCATGGTGATATGACGGTATAGCCGATACCAGCTCCATCCAGAACAGCCTTGATTTCATCATCCTTTACCTTGGCCCGTTCCAGATTGGTCTCCTTGCGCCCATCAATGCTGATGAATTCATCATTGCGCCGCAGGAGGTATTCCACATTGTCAAACTTGGCATGCTCATGCATGACCAGCTGGTCAAAGAGTTCATCCGGCGTATTGTTGTAAATGATATTCAAAGGCAGCGGCGAATCACAGACCGCATACTCCACGCCATAGCGTTCCAGCGTCTTGAGCCGGTGTACCTGCTCGGCAAAGAGATACAACTGGTCCTGCACGATGTCCGTGGCGTTCTGATACCAGAGCCACTTGGCATATTCGCCGACCAATTCCGTCTTGTGCCCTTTGCGTTTCAGCTTCGAGAAAATATCTGCGGCAATGGTACTCTTGCCAATGCCAGCACCGCCGTAAAAATTAATTACCTTCAAGTTCATGCTCCTATTCATTCTATATTTCCGATAATGATATTATACATCACCGCCGAACTATTCTCTAGCATTGAAAAAAATCAGCACCATGTTCGAATCCATGATGCTGATTTTTTCATTTTGAATGATTCATTCCCAACTGAAAATATAGTTACAGACAGCAAAAGAACCGGTATCACTCCACTGACTCCGGTTCTCGCTAAAAAGATGTAAGGAAATGGGATACTGGAAACTGGGATATGTTTCCAGAGAAGAGACCGATAGGTTTTTCCGATGTAAACCGGTGGGATATCCGGCTACTTGCCTATCGACACTTATAGTGTAACACATCTATTAAAAAAAATACACCCCCTGACGCAAAAAATTTTTATTTTTATCAATTTTTCAGTCTATTACAAATTTAATCCAATCTTATATCACCATATTTGCATGGCACAATCTCCTTAATATATAATAGAGAGTGATTTCAAAGGAAGGCGAGTGACAATCATGGCACTTTATCAAAGCAAAATCTTCGGCATCGTACAGGGCGTAGGCTTCCGTCCCTTTGTGACGCGATTGGCCGCCCGTTTTCATATCTGCGGCAGTGTCTGCAACAAGGGGCCTTACGTGGAGGTCTTCGCCCAGGGAAGTGAGGCAGCGGTTGACCAATTTCTCACCGCCATCGAGCAGGAACCGCCCGAGCGGGCCTCCATCCTGAAGCTGACCCGTCAAAAACTTGACCAGGCCGAAACATATGCCGACTTCCAAATTATTGAAAGCGCCAAGGAGCGGGGTTCCATCTTCGTATCCCCGGATATTGCCACCTGCGATAAATGCAAAGCGGAACTCTTTGACCCGCAGGATAAACGCTATCTTCATCCCTTCATCAACTGCACCGCCTGCGGCCCCCGCCTCACCATTTTAGACTCCATGCCCTATGACCGTGAGCGCACAAGCATGGGGGAATTTCCCATGTGCCCCAGCTGTCAGGCCGAATACGACAGCCCGGCCACCCGCCGCTATGATGCCCAGCCTGTCTGCTGCAACAACTGCGGGCCGGAAGTCTATCTCATCGGCGAGGAAGATGTGCGCGGGGCTGCCGCCATCACCCGCACCCGTCAAACCATTATCGCGGGCGGAATTGTGGCCATCAAGGGCATCGGCGGCTTTCATCTCTGCTGTGATGCCACCAACGATAACGCTGTCCGCCGCCTGCGAAAGTTAAAGCATCGTCCAATCAAGCCCTTTGCCATCATGGCCCGGGATATGACGGCGGTAGAGCGTGAATGTCAGGTAGAAGACGGCCAGCAAGAAATGCTCACAGGCCATCAAAAGCCCATTCTCCTCTTAAAGCGAAAATTGACCGGTCAAATTGTGGACAATGTAGCTCCCGGCAATCCCAAAATCGGTATGATGCTGCCCTATGCGCCTTTGCATATGCTGCTCTTTGATTATCCTGACGGACTCACCATGCCCGATACCCTTATCATGACCAGCGGCAATCCGGCAGGCGCACCCATCTGCCGGGATGATGACGGAGCCGTCGCTGCCCTTAGCGGCTTCTGTGATTTAATGCTGTCTCATAACCGCAAGATTCGCATTCGCGCTGACGATACGGTAATGGACTGGCTCACTGGCCAGCCCTACATGATTCGCCGCAGCCGTGGCTTTGCTCCCCTGCCCTTTATGCTGAAAAACGCTTGGCAAGGAGCTGTGCTGGGCATTGGCGGCGAGCTCAAGAACACCTTCTGCGTTGGCTGTGACAACATCTTCTATCCATCCCCCTACGTGGGCGATATGAGCGACCTACGCACCATGCAGGCTTTGCGGGAAACCATCCAGCGGCTGACGGAGCTTCTGGAGTGCGCCCCCAAAATTGTTGCTTGCGATATGCACCCACGCTATAACACCGTCACCATTGCCAAGGAGCTTGGCCTGCCCCTGTTCCCGGTTCAGCATCACTACGCCCATATTCTCTCCTGCATGGCAGAAAATGATTACGATGCCCCCGTCATCGGCGTGTCCTTTGATGGCACTGGCTACGGCACCGATGGCACCATCTGGGGCGGAGAAATTCTGCAGGCTGATTTTAAGGGCTTTCAACGGCTCGCTTCTATTACCCCCTTCCGTCAGGCCGGCGGCGACAAAGCCAGCCGGGAGGGCTGGCGCATTGCCGTGTCTTTGCTTTACGATTTGACCGGCGACAAGGAAGAAACGCGCAAACATGCTAAGGCGTTAAATCTTTGCAGTGAAGCTGACCTGGAGGCCATGTTCTTCATGCTGGATAACAACATCAACACCATCAAGAGCACCAGCGCCGGACGCCTCTTTGATGCTGTCAGCGCCATCTTAGGAATCCGCACTAGCTCCACCTTCGAAGGCGAAGCCAGCATGTATTTGGAATTTGCGGCCCGCAAATGGCAGGACGAACACAAAGATGCGCTGCCTGTTCCTGCTGAGATGAACACCGACCGACTCTTTGCCTATCTGCTGGAGCAGCGATTAAAAGGTGAGGACTCTGGCAAACTGGCCTATCTCTTCCATGCCGGCCTTGCCCGCTTCATCACGGCCGCCTGCCTGCGTGCCCGTAAAGACACGGGCTTAAATACAACAGCTCTGTCCGGCGGCGTTTTCCAAAACCTGCTGCTGACGGAACTTGTCACGACCTTCCTGCAGGAACAGGGCTTCACGGTTCTGCGCCACAGCCTGATTCCCCCTAATGACGGTGGCATTTGCCTGGGACAGGCTGTGGCTGCCATGTATCATTTGAATTCTGAGTAAAAGCCTCAAGTATACTTAAGAAAACATTTGTCCACAGGCACGTTTCATGTTATAATCGAATTAGAGATACTATCCTGCCTGCACTTGCAAGGGAGGGATTGTTATGAGCGGTACGAGTGGTATTGGCAGCTTTGCCTATCGCTGGAACCTAGTTGCCTCTGGCATCGCCTCGGTAGATGCCATAACGAGGACATCGGACTCATTTCACCAGAGCTCTGATAAGAACGACACCTCCGCTTCTCGTGATACTGTGGAAAGTGCTACGATTACCAAGAGGATGTCCGACGGAGCCATGATAATTTTACGTTATGATAAACGCGCCAAGGTTTCGGCTTATTCTGCAGGAAATAATACCGGCAATAACGTAAATATGACTGCTTGATTAACGGTTTATATTCAAGGACGGAATAAGCGGGCAGGAGTATCTCGACGAACTGTACAGCAAGCGTAAAAAAACCGGCTGAATGCCGGTTTTTTATTTGTTATATTCGATAATGCAAAGGAGCATGTTATGAATCTCAATATGCCACAACTTTACTACAGCAAGCTGATGCGGGCTGTGGTGGAATTCGATATGATTGCCGACGGCGACCACATTCTGCTGGGCATTTCCGGCGGCAAGGACAGCATCTTCCTCGCTTACGCCATGGCCATCTTGAAGCAGCGGCTGCACAAGGATTTCAAGCTGACCGCCCTCACCATCAATCCCCAGTTCAAAGACGAGCAGGGACGTCCTGCCTTCTTTGATATCGAGCGGGCCAAGGATTTCATGGCGAAGCTCAACATTCCCTATGAAATCATCGATGTGGACATTGCGGGCACCATTGAAACATGCCCGGACAAAAATCCCTGCTTTACCTGCGCCTTTTTCCGCCGGGGAGCCGTGAACCGCTATGCCAAAGAGCACGGTGTCAACAAGGTCGCCTATGCCCATCACCATGATGATGCCGTGGAAACCTTTCTGATGAGCCTGCTCTACTCCGGTCAGCTGCATACATTTACCCCGGTCACCTATCTGGACCGCATGGATTTGACGGTTATACGCCCCTTGGTTTACTTCCGGGAAAAAGAACTGATCGAAGCCATCAACATCCATGGTTTTGACCCGGTCAAAAGCCCCTGCCCCCATGACGGCAACACCTGCCGCCAGGAGGTCAAGGAACTCATTGCCAAATTGGAGCCCCAGATTCCCGATGTCTACGACCACCTAGGCGCCGCCATGCGTCAAGGGGCCCTTGGTGAACTCTGGCCCGCCGCCAAAACCCGGGAAGAAATGCGTAAGACATATTTCGCTTATAAGAATAAGTGAAGATAACTGCACTTGTATAATTGCAGTTTATCGGACAGTTCGTGATAAAGGTATCCAGTTCATACGTTGTCAAGGGGCGAACGGGGAGTAATTTTTCTGTTTTCCGCTAAACGACCCCTTCGCAAAGTAGAGCTGTCCAGTTACCTGCGCCGGGCAGGCCAACGGCGCTGCTTTCAGCGTATTTGCTTAGCTGATTTCTACCGGGGCCGGCCTTCACTTCGTTCAGGCAGTCGCTCCCTACAGAAAAATCACTCCCCGTCCGCCCCAAGCTACGGCCTTTACTATTGCCACGAACTCGTTGCTCCCGTAGCAAGAACATCGATGTACTTGCTGCTTGTCACCGAGAAAATGCCATCTTATACGGACATTGCTTAGGGCGGAGGTGGTGATGCTTTTCGCCGTGGAACGACTGTCCGAACGCAGTGAGGACTGGCCCACAAACGGCACAGACTAAAAACTGAGCTGAACATACGCGCCGCCGGTCTTGCCCGGCGCAGGTAACTAAAAAGCCCATACATTTACTTGTGGGTCATTCAGTGCAACGGCGAAAAGTATTACCACCTCCGCCCAAACTGAGCTGTAACAAAAAATTTCAGCACGTACTGGCAAACTGTAATTTATCTATCACAGGCTTATTTCATAGCCTTGTTAATGCCGTCCAGCAGCTCCTTCAATTCCTTGCTCTCCGTAAGCTTATAGGCAATGTCCAGGAAATACTGGGCGTGTTCGTATTTCTTATTAGCCAGCATGGTCTTGCCGTACTGCATGGCGGTCTCGATGATTTTGCTGTCCGGGCCTATGGGGAAGCCGTACTTTTCCCCATAGGAGCGCAGAGCTCCGATTGAGGGACGCTGGGCCTGGCCTTCCGTTTCATCGTGGATGTACTTAAGCTCCAGTTCCGCCTGATAGCGGCCTTCTGCATCGGCAAAACTCATGCTGAGCAGATAACAGCCTACGGCTTCATCCCACATCTGCTTTTCCACGAAGTAATAGCCTAAGTTGCGATAGCAATGGGCAATTTCCCGGCGCTTGTAGGCGATGGGGAATATGGCAATGGTCAGTTCCTTGAGCTTTTCCCAGTCCTTTTTCTGCTTAAAAACCTCCGCGTGCTCAAAGGCAATATCGGCGCTCATAGGATTCCAGTCCATGGCAATAGCCAAAGCCTCCTGCGCTTCGTCCAGCTTGCCCTGCTCCAACAGCAACGAGCCATACATGGCGTATAAGCGGTTCAGCGGTTCTTCGATATCGGACACGGGATGGATTTCCGGATGCTGGCTCTGGAACATCACCATTTCCATCAGCGTATTGAAGTCATAGTAATCGGCACGGCCGTCATTGTAGAGATTCAACGCCTCCACTGCTTCAATCTGCTGGCGCAGGATATCCACCGCTGCTTCCACATCTTTTTCCCCTGCCAGACTCAGCGCCTGACTCAGGGCATCCTCCATTTTTTTCTTTAAGGCATTTGCCTGCATACTTTCTTCTCCTTTGCATTATAAAAGCCCCCACGGATTCTGGGGGCTTTTTTCCATCATTTTTGCCGCTTCTTCTCCCGCTCCAGACGACGCTCATGCAGGTCTGCACATTTTTCCACAATGAGGCGCACAACCCAAGAAGGGGGTCTGGAGGCATCTTTATGGAACCACATCTCCACGGTGCGGCTGGGTGCACCCAGGATTTTCTCGCAATCCCGCGGGGTTATCCCCCAGAGGTCGCGCATCATCTTCATGGGCTCATCGGCACAGGCTATACGGTCCAGTTCCGCCGCTTTTTTCAGTTCTTCCACATCTACGTTAAAACCAGTCTTGCGCTGGAACCAGTTGGGAATATCTTCACGGGTAACCTTAGGCATAGCGCGCCTCCTTTGCTTTACATCATCTCTACTATCTTATTCAAGATGATGCCGGCTAATTCCTGCTTGCTCATCAATGGATATTTCTCACATTCGCCGTTGCGGAAGTAAATCTGCACCCGGTTGTTGTCCACAGCAAAGCCTGCATCTTTAGCCGATACATCATTGGCCACGATAAAGTCCAGATTCTTCTTCGAGAGCTTCTTTTTGGCGTATTCCTCCACATTGCAGGTTTCCGCCGCAAAGCCCACCAAAATCTGCTTGTCTTTTTGCTGACCAAGACCGTAGAGAATATCCGGATTGCGCTCTAAATGGAGCACCAGTTCATCATCGCTTTTTTTGATTTTATCCTTTGCCACCGTCTTGGGCCGGTAATCGGCCACAGCCGCCGACATGATAACCGCATCGGCTTTATCGTAAGCTGCCTGCACGGCCGCCTGCATTTCCAACGCGGTCTGAATGCGCACGGTCTTTACGCCTGCTGGGTCAGCCAGATTGCTAGGACCAGATACCAAGAGCACCTCTGCACCAAGCTTTGCGGCTTCCGCGGCAATGGCATACCCCATCTTGCCCGTAGAGTGATTGCCTAAGTAGCGCACTGGGTCCAGCGGCTCAATGGTGCCACCGGCAGTAACGATAATCTTGCGGCCCTGCAACGGCTGCTCTCCGCCCATAAAATCCATGACGAACTGTACGATTTGCACAGGTTCCGGCAGACGGCCCTTGCCCTCTACACCGCAGGCCAAGTGGCCAGAGGCAGGCTCAATCATCTGCACGCCCCGGCTCTTTAGCTCCGCGATATTCTTCTGGGTCACAGGATTCTCATACATATTGGTATTCATGGCCGGTGCCATGACGATGGGTGCCTTGGTGGCCAGTACCGTAGTGGTCAGCATATCATCGGCGATGCCCGCCGCCGTCTTGGCAATGATGTTGGCCGTGGCCGGGGCAATGAGCACAAGGTCAGCCAGCGTAGCTAGCGCAATATGTTCCACATTGAAGTTCGCTACCTTAGCCCACATATCCACAGACACAGGCTGACCCGTAATCTCCCGGAAGGTCAGTTCCGTGACAAACTCCGTGGCCTCCCGCGTCATGATGACATGAACCTCTGCTCCGGCTTTGCGGAGACGGGAGGCAATCTCCACCGCCTTGTAAGCGGCAATGCCTCCCGTCACGCCTAATACAATTTTCTTGCCTGTTAAGCTGCTCATCTTAGAGGTCAGCCTTGGAAATCTTGTAGGCGATTTTGCCCTCTGCGATTTCTTCCAGAGCATTGGTCACGTCTTTGGTGGATTTCATTTCGATTTCCTTGAGTTCTTCGCCATCCACCAGCTGACGGGCACGCTTGGAAGCGCATACCACCAGACCATAACGGCTGTCCACGCGGGACATCAGTTTATCCGTAGACGGGTTTACCATGCTCATTTCCGGTTTGCTCATTACTTTCATTACTTTGCCAACTCCTCAAAAATTTCCTGATTTTTATCCATACGGCAGTGTTCTGCAGTGCGAATCGCCATAATGCGCTGTACGGCATTTTTCACCGTATCATTAACCACCACATAGCCGTATTTTTTGCCATCTTCGATTTCCTTGCGGGCAGAACCCATGCGCTTCTGCAGGGATTCCTCCGTCTCGGAACCACGGCCGCGGATGCGGCGCTCCAGCTCTGCCAGAGACGGGGGCACAAGGAAGATAAAGAGCCCATCGGGGCATTTTTCCATGACACTCAAGGCACCCTGGGTATCGATTTCCAGCAGGATGTCCACACCTTCTGCCAGCCGTTCCTCGATTTTGCCCAGCGGCGTGCCGTAGTAATTGCCATAGACATTGGCATATTCCAAAAAGCCGCCTTCGGCAATCTTCTTTTCAAAATCGGCCTTATCCATGAAGTAGTAGTTCTTGCCGTCCACTTCTCCAGCCCGCGGCTGACGGGTCGTAGCGGAAATGGAATACGCAAGGTCCTGGGCCTGGGACAAAAGTTCACTGCATACCGTGCCCTTGCCTGTTCCCGAAGGACCGGAAACGACAATCAATAATCCTTTACTCATTTATTCCTCGTCTTCTTTCTCTTTCTCCGTCTTTACATCATCATCGTCATCCTCTACGCGATGAGCTACCGTTTCCGGCTGCACCGCCGATAAGATGACATGGTCGCTGTCCATAATGATTACTGCACGGGTTCTGCGTCCATAAGTCGCATCAATCAGCCGTTCCCCATCCCTGGCTTCCTGGATAATGCGCTTGATAGGCGCAGATTCCGGGCTCACAATGGCCACAATCCGATTGGCCGATACAATATTACCAAAGCCGATATTGATGAGTTTAATATCCATCAGTATCTCCCCTTTACTCGATATTTTGCACCTGCTCGCGAATCTTTTCGATTTCGCTTTTCATATCCACCACCAGCTGGGCCGCTTCGGTACTATTGGCCTTGGAACCAATGGTGTTCGTTTCCCTGTTAAATTCCTGAATGAGGAAGTCCAGCTTCCGGCCTACAGGCTCACCTGCCGCCATAATCTGACGGAACTGGCCGATATGGCTCTCGAGCCGCACCACTTCTTCCGTATAATTCACACGGTCGGCAAAGAGTGCGGTTTCCTGAATAATCCGCGTTTCATCAAAGTCCTTGCCAGCCAGCGCTTCTTCGAGCACTTCCTGCAGATGCTTGCGCCGTTCTTCCACAATGGCCGGCGCGAGCTTAATCACCTGCTGGCGCATTTCCTCAAGTTTGTCCAGGCGCTTAGCAAAGTCCTCTGCGATATGCGCGCCTTCCCGCTGACGCATGGTGTCAAAGGCCACAAGCGCCTGCGCCATAGCCTCCGTGAGCACCGGCTGCAGACCTTCAAAATCTGCCGTTTGCTCCACCTGCAGCACATCGGGAAAACCCGCAAACATCGCCGCGCTGTCAGGCCGTGGCAGATGCAGGGTATCGCTGAGCTCATTTAAGGCCGACTGATAGGCCAAAGCCAGCCCCTTATCCACACGGATGCTGCTCTTGGCTTCCCGCTTGTCCTGATAATTGATGAAAATATCCACCTTGCCGCGGGCTACAGTCTTGCGGATAAGCTGACGCAAACTTTCTTCCCACTCCCCAAACTGCCGGGGCATATGGAAATTCAGTTCCAAGAACCGCTGGTTGACGGCTTTTAACTCCACCGTCACCTTGTAATCATTATTCTCCACCGTTGCGGCACCGAAGCCGGTCATACTCTTCAGCATACACACGCCTCACAATCTGCCAACTCGCCGCTGAACACCAGTTCAGCCGGGCCAGTCATAAACACATGGTTATCATTCGCCCAATGAATCGAAAGTTTGCCGCCATCCAGTTCCACTTCCGTGGCAGCGTCTCTGTCCAATTTGCCGTTCAGAATGCCGGCCACCACCGTCGCACAGGAGCCCGTACCGCAGGCCAGCGTCACCGCAGCCCCACGTTCCCAGACGCGCATGCGTACATGCTGGCGGTCCTTGACCTCCACAAACTCCGTATTGGTCTTTTTCGGGAACAGCGCGTGTTCCTCAAACTTATGGCCCAATTCATAGATGGGGAAATTTTCCGCATCATCCACAAAGATGACACAGTGCGGATTGCCCATGGATACAGCCGTGAAATGATATTCCTGACCGTCAACGGACATTGACTTGTCAATAACCTTTGACCCGTCAAAGCCGACAACAGGTATTTCCTCACCCAAAAGATGCGGCTCACCCATATCCACTTTAATGCCCTTGACCTTGCCGCCTTCGAGCACAATCTCCGGCACCAAAATCCCGGCTCCCGTCTCCACGGTAAAGCGCGTTTTCTTCGTCAGGCCGAAGT
Organism: Selenomonas sp. FC4001; assembly: GCF_000701565.1. Classification (NCBI taxonomy): domain Bacteria; kingdom Bacillati; phylum Bacillota; class Negativicutes; order Selenomonadales; family Selenomonadaceae; genus Selenomonas; species Selenomonas sp. FC4001. The sequence goes on from NZ_KL370793.1 coordinate 78,236, forward strand.
CATAGAGATAGCGGGCAAAGCAGCGGATGCCGTTGCCGCACATCTCCGCCTCGCTGCCATCGGTGTTGAAAATCCGCATGCGGAAATCCGCATGCGCAGAAGGCAGTACCACGAGAATCCCATCTGCCCCGACGCCATAATGACGGTCACAGACCTTCCGGGCTACCGATGCGTAATCCTCTATATCATCCTGCAGGCAGTCGAACAAAACAAAATCATTGCCACAACCTTGCCACTTCGTAAATTTCTTCATCAATAACCTGCCTCCTGTCTATTTCGATATCTATACTATAATACCTGCATTTCCGCAAATTTTCAAGGTTTTTCTCACGATTTCACCGCAATACGAAAAACTCTCCCATTGACAAGTCAATCTGACATGTCAAAAATTGACTTGTCAACTCAATATAATGTAAGCCAAAGCCTCGCGGGCGCCTTAGCATGCTAATGTAATGTACGCAAAAGCCCGGTGGCTGATGATGCTTTCCCGTTGCGTTAGGCAAGCCTGCATAAGCTAAGGGAAAGTATTATCAGCCACCGGGCGTCTTAGTATATAGATGTTAACCTAACGATTAACCTTTGCGTGCATTCTTGGCTGCACGGCCACGCACGGTACGATCCAAAATGCTCTTGCGCAGACGGATGTGTTCCGGCGTAACTTCAACCATTTCATCATTATTGATGTATTCGATAGCCTGTTCCAGAGAGAGGATTCTCGGCGGGGTCAGGCGGATTGCTTCGTCAGAGGAAGACGTACGCATGTTGGATACGTTCTTCTTCTTGCAGGGGTTGATGTCGATATCATTATCGCGGGAGTTTTCACCAACGATCATACCTTCATAAACCTGTTCGCCCGGCTCAATGAACATTACGCCGCGATCCTGCAGGGAGAAGATACCATAACCAGTGGTTTCACCCTGTTCGAAAGCAACGAGGGAACCGCGCGTACGGCCCGGAATGTCACCCTTGTACGGAGCATAGCCATGGAACACATGGTTCATGATACCATTACCCTTGGTGCTCGTCAGCAGTTCGGAACGGAAACCAATCAGGCCGCGGGCCGGAATGGTAAATTCGAGGCGCATGTAGCCAGCCGTCTCCGTCATATTGGTGAGTTCAGCCTTACGGGTGCCGAGGCCTTCCATAACAGCGCCCATGTATTCCTGGGGCACTTCCACCGTCAGGTTTTCAATCGGTTCGCAGAGCTGACCGTTGATGGTCTTATAAACTACTTCCGGCTTACCAACCTGCAGTTCATAGCCTTCACGGCGCATGGTTTCAATCAGGATGGACAGGTGGAGTTCACCACGACCGGAAACCTTGAATACATCAGCAGAATCCGTTTCCTCAACCTTCATGGCCACATTGGTCTCGATTTCCTTGAACAGGCGGTCACGCAGGTGACGAGACGTTACGAACTGACCTTCACGGCCGGCAAACGGGCTCGTGTTAACACCGAAGGTCATGGACAGGGTCGGCTCGTCGATGTTAATCGTCGGCAGAGCTTCCGGATTTTCAGCGTCAGCTACGGTGTAACCGATGGATACATCACCGAGACCGGTCAGGGCTACGATTTCACCCATGCTGGCGGATTCGCTCTCTACACGCTGCAGGCCCTGATAAGTGAATACCTTACCGATTTTCGCTTTGGTTTCCTGGTCGCCATTGATGATGCAGACATTCTGGTTCGGTTTAGCCGTACCACGGATGATGCGGCCGATAGCCACGCGGCCTACGAAAGCATCGGATTCCAGCGTGGTAATCATCATCTGCAGCGGAGCATCCGGGTCACCATGCGGAGCCGGGATTTCCTTCACGATGGTTTCCATCAGCGGCTGCAGGTTGTCGTTGTCGTCATCCATGCTGTACTTGGCAATACCGTCACGAGCCGTAGCATAGATAACGGGGAAGTCGAGCTGGTCATCATCGGCATCGAGTTCCATGAAGAGTTCGAGAACTTCATCATAAACGTCATCTACACGCTGATTCGGCTTATCAATCTTGTTGATAACTACAATCGGCTTCAGCTTCTGTTCGAGAGCCTTGCGCAGCACGTATTTCGTCTGAGGCATCGGGCCTTCGAAGGCATCCACCAGCAGTACAACGCCATCAACCATGTTGAGGACACGTTCCACTTCGCCGCCGAAGTCAGCATGGCCCGGGGTGTCCACGATGTTGATTTTTACATCGTTGTACATAACGGCCGTGTTCTTGGAAAGAATCGTAATGCCGCGTTCACGCTCGATATCGCCGGAGTCCATAACGCGTTCTGCAACCTGTTCGTTGGAACGGAACACATGGCTCTGCTTCAGCATGCCATCGACCAGGGTGGTTTTACCATGGTCAACGTGGGCGATAATGGCGATGTTTCTTAAATTTTCATTGGTGGTCATACTCATTTTAGTGTAATCTGCCTCCTAAATTCTATAAAGCAAGGAAGGATACATAACTGTATCCCCCAAAAGCTCAACATAACGTATAAATTTTATCCTATGGCCGTGCCCCTGTCAAGGTTTTTCTAGCATTCAATCTCCAAGCCCACGGGGCAATGGTCACTGCCAAAAATCTCATTGTGGATGGTGGCATCCTTGATGTTTTCCTGTAGGCGCTTCGAGGCCACGAAGTAATCAATGCGCCACCCGGCGTTGTTGTCCCTAGCCTTGCGCAGATAGGACCACCAGGTGTAGATACCCGTGCGCTCCGGATATAACGTACGGAAGGTATCGATAAAGCCCGCTTCCAAAAGCTCACCGAACTTGGCTCTTTCCTCGTCGGTAAAGCCGGCGTTGTGATGATTTGTCTTGGGATTTTTGAGGTCAATCTCCTGATGAGCCACGTTGAGGTCCCCGCAGACAACCACAGGCTTTTGTTCATCCAGCTTCATTAAATACTGCCGAAAGGCGTCTTCCCATTCCATACGGTAGGAAAGCCGCTCGAGTTCCCGCTTGGAGTTCGGCGTATAGACCGTCACCAAAAACATCTCGGGAAATTCCAAGGTGATTACCCGGCCTTCATGGTCGTGTTCTTCAATGCCGAGGCCATAGGTGACATTCAATGGCTCAATACGGCTGAATACCGCCGTGCCGGAATAGCCCTTTTTCTCAGCGCTATTCCAATACTGCTTATAACCTGGCAAATCGAGGATTGCCTGGTCCGGCTGCATTTTGGTTTCCTGCAGACAGAACACGTCGGCATCCAGCTTGCAGAATGACTCCATAAATCCCTTTTTCAGACAGGCCCGCAGGCCGTTGACATTCCAGGAAATAAACTTCATCGTCCATGCCTCCCCTATTACGGCAGCGTCTTAAACTGTCCAATCGGCCAGAACACCAGCATAGCCTTACCCTTAATCAGGTCGAAGGGCACAAAGCCCACATCGGCAAAGCGGCTGTCCTCGGAATTGTTGCGGTTATCCCCCATCACAAAGACGGTGCCCTGCGGTACCGTGGACTTGGGATACTCGCTGCGGGTGGGTTCTAAGATATAATCCTCCGTCAGCAGCTGGTCATTGACATAAACCTTGCTGGCCTTGATTTCTACCGTATCACCCGGCGTAGCAATAACCCGCTTGATAAAATCACGGCTTCTGTCCCGGGGATATTCAAACACGAGAATTTCATTCTTCTGGGGTGCCCGGAAATTGTAGATGAACTTATTGACCACGAGCCGTTCCTGGGATTGCAGGGTGGGCCGCATGGAGGGGCCATCTACAATGTATAATTCCACGATGAACTCGCGGATAAAGAAGGCCAGTACCACCGCAATGACGATGGAAATAAGCCAGTCCTTTGCTTCTTCGCCTAATGAACTCATAAGGGGTTCCTCCTCTTGCTGTGTTTTAGCTGTATTACGCTAATGAAAATAGGGACTGCTCGGAAGCAGTCCCTACCGTTACGCAGATTAGCGTTTTTCTTTGATACGAGCAGCTTTACCCGTAAGGTTGCGCAGATAATAAAGTTTTGCACGACGGACAACACCGCGGCTAACAACTTCAATCTTGGCAATACGCGGAGAATGAACCGGGAACAGACGTTCTACGCCGATGCCGTAGGAAATACGACGAACGGTGAAAGTCTCACGAACGCCAACGCCCTGACGAGCGATTACGCGGCCTTCGAATACCTGAATACGCTCACGGTTGCCTTCGACGATCTTTGCATGTACGCGAACTTTGTCGCCAGGTGCAAATACGGGAATGTCGCTGCGGAGCTGTTCTTTCTCCAGAGTCTCGATGATGTTCATTTATATTTTCCTCCTTAACCAGACGTTCGTGGCAAGCTCATGCTCACTCAGAGGACCGTCCACATACCTAAGTAGTTTACCATAAAAAAATGAGGGCTTCAATACCTAAAAAAAATATTTTTTAACTTCTGGCCCGCACGGTAAATACAGAGCTGAGCAGTTTCTGCGTATAAGGATGTTGCGCTTCCTGTATCTTATCCCCCGGCAATTCTTCGACAATCTGGCCCTGCTGCATGACGGCCACCCGATGACTGATTAAACTTACGAGCGCCAAATCATGGCAGATAAAGATGTAGCTTACGCCACGTTCCTTTTGAATCTTAGCCAAAAGTTTTGCAATGCTGTCCTGCACAGACACATCGAGAGCGCTGGTAGCTTCATCGCAGATGATGATTTCCGGCTCTAGGATAAGTGCCCGGGCAATGCCGACGCGCTGGCGCTGGCCGCCAGAGAGTTCATGCGGATAACGCAGGGCAATTTCCGGCGCCAGTTCCACCTTCTCCAACAGCGCCACGGCTCTAGCTTCCGCTTCCTTATCGGAAACCTTGGCAAAGTTGCGCAACGGCTCGCAGATGATATCGCGAATCCGCATCTTGGGATTAAAGGCCGTAGAGGGGTCCTGAAAAATCATCTGGATATGCTTGGCCATCTCCCGGCGTTTTTCGCCGGAAAGGTTCGTGATATCCTCGCCCTTAAAAAAGATTTTGCCGCTGTCAGCCGGATGCAAGCCCATAATCGTGCGCACAAAGGTGGACTTGCCGCAGCCGGACTCACCGACCAGTCCCAGCGTTTCGCCGCGGTAGAGCTGCAGGCTCACATCCTTGCAGGCGGTAAACTTCGTGCCGTCACTCTTGGTAAATTCCTTGCAGATTTTATCCGTGGACAGCAAAATTTCCTTATCCGACATAGCGTGTGCCTCCAATCTCCGGCACAGCCTGCAAAAGGGTTCGGGTGTAATCTGCCTGCGGATTTTCAATGACTTCCGCCGTGCTGCCGTACTCCACCACTTTGCCGCCGGCCATAACCATGATTTTATCCGCCATATGCGCCGCCACACCAATATTATGGGTAACGATAATCATGGCTGAACCTGCCTCGTGAACAACCTGCATGAGCTCGTCCACAATCTGTGCCTGCGTGGTCACATCGAGAGCCGAAGTCGGCTCATCAGCGAGCAGCAGTTTGGGCGCAAAGGCCAGAGCCATGGCAATGCCGACACGCTGGCGCATGCCGCCGCTGAGCTCAAAGGCATGGGATTCCATCACACGCTGCGGGTCGGGCAGATTCATGCGGGTAAGCAGAGCGCAGGCTTTTTCTACCGCCTCACTTTTGCTCATAGAGCTGTGCAGCTGCAGGTATTCCACAAACTGCTTGCCAATGGTCTGCACAGGATTGAGCATATTGCCGCTGTCCTGAAAAATCATGGCAATGTCCTTGCCGCGAATGGAGAGCCATTCCTTGTTGCTCAGATGGGCAATATCACGGCCGCCGAAGTTGATTTGGCCGCCCTCTACCTGCCCATTGCCGGACAGACAGCCCAAAATCGCCCGAATCACAGAGGTCTTGCCACTGCCGGATTCCCCGACAATGGCCATAATCTCCCCTGCCTGCAGGTCAAAATTGACATTAGACACCGTAGGCTTGCCCTGATAGGCAATTGATAAATTCTTTACATCTAAAAGCATCTTTGCTTCCTTTACTTATTTCGCCGGTTTAATCAGGCTCGTAATCCAGTAATAATCGGAAGGATACATCTTCACGCCGGACAGAACCTTGTTGCTGATGATGTTGGTCTGCGGATAACCCAGGAACAGTGCCGCACCATCGTTGAGGAGAATCTGCTGAATGTCGATAATCAGCTGACGGCGCTTGCTCTTGTCAAATTCAGCGGCCAGTTCATTGAACTTGGCATCGAGTGCCGGATTGCTGTAACCGGAACCATTCTGCGGGTTGTCACCGTTGTTGTTGGTCTTCCAGTACCAGGAGAGGAAGATTTCCGGGTCACCGGTGTTGGCCGTCGTGATGTTGGAAATCAGGAGGTCATATTCGCCCTTGATGCCCATCTGGTCAACGAGGTTATAGTCAACAGTCTTGATGTTGATGTCAAAACCGAGTTTCTTAAGGTCGGACTGTACAGCTTCTGCGTAAAGCGGCAGTTCGGCACGGCTGTTATACACAACGAAGTCGAGCTTCAACGGCTGGCCGTCCTTGTCGCGGATGCCATCACCATTGGTATCTTTCCAGCCTGCTTCATCGAGGAGTTTTGCAGCGCGTTCCGGATTGTAGGCATTGGGGTCGTTCAGCTGGTCAAAGCCATAGTCCATGGAAGGCGGTACAGGAGCCTTGCCCGGCAGGAAGGTGCCCTTCAAGAGAACCTTGTTATAGGTTTCACGGTCACAGCCGCAGATAAGCGCAGCGCGCACCTTGTCATCCTTCAGAATGCCCTTGTGGTTCAGACGAGCCAGCACCGTGCGCAGAGAGGAAATTTCATCCACGAAGAACTTGTCGTTGCCGCGGAAGGTATCCATATCTCCAGCCGCGATGTTTACCGCCATATCCACTTCGCCGGACTGCAGCGCCATAGCGCGGGTGTTCGGGTCGTCAATGGACGGAATTTCTACGGTTTCAAACGGCACTTCGCCATCCCAGTAGTTCGGGTTCTTCTTCATCACGGCCTTTTCCTTCACAAAGGATTCCACCATGTACGGGCCGGTGCAGATGGGGCCTTCCTTGGCAAAGTCGCGGCTGCCTTCGGCGCTGGTGTCCACAATGATGAACAGCGGGTCAGCCAGGAAGCCCGGCATATTCGGCATAGGCTTCTCTGTCACGATGGTCAGGGTCTGGCCTTCTGCCTTGATTTCCTTGTACTTGAAGAACGTAGCGGCGCGGTTGTTCTTGGCAAAAGCGCGTTCAATGGAAGCCTTAACAGCTTCAGCCGTCAGCGGATTGCCGTTGGAGAATTTTACGCCCTCGCGGATTTTGAACGTCCAGGTCATGTGGTCGTCGCTGATGCTCCAGCTTTCGGCCAGCCAGGGCTGTACGTTCATCTTCTCGTCAAACTTCGTCAGACATTCGCCTAGGCCATAACGCATAACGACCCAGCCAAAGAAATTCTGCGTGGGTTCAAGCGTATCGGCAAAGTTCGTCACGCCAACTTTGAGTACACCCTTGTCGGCGCTGCTGCTATTATCCGCACCACAGCCAGCCAGCATAACGGTCAGTGCTGCACCACACAGGCCGAGGCTGACGGCCTTCCATAACTTCTTCGTGTTGAACATTTTCATCTCAAACATCTACCCCTTTATAAAAAATATATTATTCCTGCCGTGGGTCGAGAACATCCCGCAGGCTGTCCCCCCACAGATTGAATATAGCTACGACAATAAAGATGGCCAGGCCCGGATAAATCATGAGCCAGGGCGCCGTCTGGATATACTGACGGCCCTCGTTGAGCATCAGGCCCCATTCCGGCGTCGGCGGCTGGGCACCAAAGCCCAAGAAGGAGAGCCCGGCAATTTCCATCATCATGGTGCCGATGTCCATAGCCCCGGTGATGACCACCATGGGCATGACATTGGGCAGAATATGACGCCAAAGAATGCTGCCGGTTTTCGCGCCCTGAATCTTGGCCGCCTGAATAAAATCTTGATTTCTAAGGCGAAGAACAAGGCTGCGCACCAGGCGGGCATATTTTGCCCAGCTGACAACGAGCAGTGCCAGAATGGTATTGATTACGCTGCCCCCCAAGATACCGGCGATGGCAATGGCCAGCACGATACCGGGGAACGCGAGCATCATATCCGCAAAGCGCATGAGAATCGTTTCGAGCCAGCCGCCAAAGAAACCGGCCAGCACGCCGACCAGCGTACCCACCATGGCAATCAGAGCCACGAGACACAGGGCCATAAAGAGCGAAATCTGCGTGCCGCAGAGGATGCGGGAGAAGATATCCCGTCCGAGCTTATCCGTGCCGAGGAAATGCTCCGCAGACGGCGTCTGCAGAACCAATTTCATATTTCCCGCCATGGGGTCCTGCGGCGCAAGATACGGGGCAAAGATAGCCAAGAGAACAATCAGCACGACCAGCCCCGTATAAAAAGCAAATAACTTATTTTCCCGAAAAACCGTCATCAATGGGCCTCCTTCTTCAGACGCGGGTCAAGGTAGACATAAGACAAATCCACCAACGCATTGATGGCCATGTACACAATGGAAATCCAGAGCACAAAGCCTTCAATCAGCGGATAATCCCGCATGGAAATCGCCCGCACCGCCATATTGCCGATGCCCGGCCAGGAGAACACCATTTCGATTACGGCCACGCCGCCCAGAAGCCAGCCAATGGACATGCCCAAGAGCGTAATCAACGGCAGAACGGCATTGGGCAGCACATGCTTCCAGAGGATTGCTTTCTCCGAAAGTCCGCGGGCTCTAGCGCCCACCACATAATCCTGCTGCAGTTCCTCCAAGAACACCGTGCGCACCTGCCGGATATACTTGGACGACATATAAAGCGCTAATGTGAGTGCCGGCAGAACAATGCCCTGTGCCGTCACCGCCGATTTGGCAATCGGGAACCAGCCCAGCTTCAAGCCGAACACATAGAGAAAGATAAGACCGAGCCAAAAGGTCGGCATGGATACCCCGATAAACGAAACCGTCCGCACCAGATAATCCTGCCAGCCATTGCGATGCACAGCCGACCATATCCCCAGTGGCAGGGATATGAGCAGGACGAACACAATCGTCACAGCCGCCAGCGTCAGGGTTCCGGCAAAGCCTTCGAGCAGTTTATCCGTTACCGGTTTCTTGGCCGAGTAAGACATGCCCATATCCCCATGGAGAACGCCTCCGGCCCAGTTGACATACTGCACGAGGAACGGCTTATCCAGGCCCAGCTCTGCGCGGGTCTTGTCCAAGGTTTCCTGCGATACAATCGTATCACCGGCCTCCAAAAGCATGGCCGCCGGGTCCCCCGGTGCCAGATAGGTCAAACAAAATGTCAGAAAGCTGACGCCCACAAGGGTTATCAGCATTTGCGACAATTTGCTTACAAGTTTTTGCAAAATCATCCACACTCCCTAAAAAATTATAAAAAAAGCCTGTCCGCATAAAAATGCAGACAGGCTCACCGTAACAAACTCCAGTAAAATCCCCATCCCCATCGCTCGCGGGTGTAAGAAACAGCAATCGTTTCTTGCGGTGATTGTCAATCAGGCAGTTCTCCTGGCTCCAGTTCATCATCATATCGCGCCTTCCCAGAAATGCTTTGCCCTTTCCAGTGACCTAAATGCAATATGACTCCCTGTTACAGTGGCGGGACCGCTCCGGCATATACCGGATTTTCTATTAAGTCTTCCGACACCTGATTCAACCGTATATTAAAAATTACTCTCAATACACAATAAGACAAACAAGATTTTACCACTCTCCCCAGGCTGTGTCAAGTGTCACAGGCCATTTGCGGGCGGGCTTTCCAAAGGCGCCAGAGCAAAAATGACGCGCAGGACGCCCTAAGGGACTGGTCAATCGCCAAAGCTAACCATGCCCCTGCCAGCCCTAAGTCGAGCACCTGCAGGAAAAACGCCGTAATCAGCGGCCGCAGGAAAGCGATGCTCACAAAGGAATAGGCAGCGACCTGACTCGTCTTGCCGCTGCCCCGAAGGACACCGGCGCAGACCATAGCATGGGCTTCGGGAAAACTCACCGCTGCCACAAAAATCATAATCAAAGCGCCTAACGGCAGAAGCTCTGCCTCATGGGAATAGATGCCAAAGATTTCCTCCCGCAGTACATAGGTGGCAGCAAAGGAAATCAGCGAGAACACAAAACTCCACTTGAGTCCTGCGCGCAGCTGCCGCTGCCAGTAGCTCCAGTCTCCGGCACCATGGGCATGCCCGGCCAGCACCATATTGGCTTTGCCCAGGCCGCCCGCAAAGCAGTAATAAAAATCGCAGAAGTTCATGCAGATGGCATGCACGGCATAGGCCGCTGTACCGAGTTCAGCGACCATGCGCGTATAGAGCACCATGCCGATACGCTCAAAGCCCTGCTCGCTGAACACGCCGCCAAAGACCGGCAAGAATTCCTGAAAATACGCCCGCGTCGGCCAAAAACTGCCCCAGCCAGACCATTCGCTCTCCTTCAGCTGATAGCCTGTTACGCCCAGCGTCCAGCCCGTACCGATAACCGTACCCACGGCCGCACCAACCACGCCCATTTCCGGGAAGGGCCCCAGTCCGAAAATCAGCAGGGCGTTGGCGATAATGTTGACCACATTGCCCTGCACATTGGCACTCATGACCTGTTTGGTATGACCATACCCCAGTTGCACAGCCTGCAGGATAGTGGATAGCGTCGTCAAAAACACGCCGACCAGCGCAATATCGCCATAGGCCAGAGCCGCCGCCATGTATTCCTCCTTGGCTCCCATCCAGCTTAGGATCCCCTCTAAATGCAGGAAGAAAAGCACATGGAGTACGCCCATCAGAATGAGCATACAAAAAAGTGTCCGCGCCAAGAGCGCAGGCACTTCCTGTAATTTCTTCTCCCCAAACTTCCGGGCGGTGAGCAGCGTCAGCACCGAGGCCACCGACCGCACCACACACAAGAGCATCATGCGCGGCTGCGTGAAGATACTCACCGCCGCAATGGCCGCCGTTCCGAGCACGCCCACCATGATGATGTCCACCGAGGAAAGCAGCACCATAAAGAGCCCTTCCAACGCAGCAGGCATGGCTATGCCCAAATAATGTCTGTCATCTTGTTGTAATCGCACAGCAAAACTCCTCATCATCGAAAATTAATCTCATTACGATAATAACAGGTCTGACGATTTCTGCACAAGCCCCCCGGGGGGATATTTTATTTTGTTTCCGTCAAATGACTTTTTTCCAAAGCCGCCAATTCAGCGTCACGTTCTGCCGTCGGCTGTTTGACTTTGAGCATCATGGCATCACCAAACGAGAAGAAGCGGTACTTCATCTCCACTGCCGTCTTATAAGCATCCAGTACGAAGTTGCGGCCTGCAAAGGCGCTGATGAGCATAATCAACGTGGATTTGGGCAGGTGGAAGTTCGTGATGATGGCATCGACAATCTTGAAGTCGTAGCCCGGATAGATGAAAATCTGCGTCCAGCCACTCTTGGCAGAAATTTCTCCCATGCCATCTGCTGCCGATTCCAAGGTGCGGATACTGGTCGTGCCCACGGCGATAACGCGATGGCCAGCCTTTTTCGTATCCATGATGAGTTTGGCCGTTTCTTCCGGCACATTGTAGAATTCCTTGTGCATATCATGCTTCTGGATGTCTTCCACATTGACCGGACGGAAGGTGCCCAGACCTACATGAAGCGTCACAAAGCCAAGGTTCACGCCCATATCCTTGAGCTCCTGCATCTGCTCCTTGGTGAAATGCAGACCAGCAGTCGGTGCTGCCGCCGAACCCTGTTCGCGATTATAAACCGTCTGATAGCGTTCCTTATCCTCCAGTTTTTCATGGATGTATGGCGGCAGCGGCGTTTCGCCGAGGCGGTCGAGGATTTCCTCGAAGATGCCCTCATACTGGAACTCCACAATGCGGCCGCCGAAATCCGTGTGGTCGGTGACCACGCAACTCAGCTCGTCACTGAAGTTGATTTTATAGCCCGGCTGGGCCTTCTTGCCCGGCTTAACCAAGGTTTCCCAACGGTTGGCATCAATGCGGCGCAGCAGGAATACTTCCACCTTGCCGCCCGTCTGGTCGCGGTGACCGATAAGGCGGGCCGGCATAACGCGGGTATCGTTGAAAATCAGCGTATCGCCCGGCTCCACATATTCCTTGAGGTCATAGAAATGACGGTGTTCCACAGTTTTTTCCACGGGGTCAAGCACCATCAAACGCGAGGAATTACGCGGTTCCACCGGAACCTGCGCAATCCGTTCTTCTGGCAGTTCATAATCAAAATCCGAAAGTAATAACATGTTTCATCCTTCTATATCAATACAATTTTTTCAGCTGCGCACCATTATAATAGTGCTGCAAAATCTTCTTATAATCCCAACGCTCGCTGTCCGCATAAGCCTTGGCACCATACTGGGACATGCCCAGCCCGTGACCCCAGCCGTAACCCTTGATAAAGACCACATGACGGTTCAGGCTCATGGAAAAGAGCGTGCTCTTGAGGCCCAGCATACTGCGCAAATCGTTGCCGCTCACGCTGGCCCGTCCATTCTTGCCCACAAAGGTCACAGACTTCACCCGGCCGGAAATGGTACGGTCCTTAGACGCCTTGCCAATCTTAATCGGCGAAAGTTCGATTTTCTTAATTTCACCGATATTCTTGCCCCGCTTGGCCAGAAGCTCACCAAGCTGCTGCGCCGTGACATTCTTCTCCCAAGGATACGTTTCCGTGCGCAGTTCCTTAGCCGCCCGCAGGCAGTCAATGCGGCTGCCCCAGACATCTTCGCTGTTTTCCGTCATGCCGCCGGAATCCGTATGGAACAGGGCGTCCACCAGCGCCCCCCGGCTTTGCAGGACTTCACCGGCCGTAGCCTTGACGGCCTGATTGGCCGCCGTCCGCTCCGCGGCCACGCCACCATACTGCTGGCAATGAGTGGTCGCACAGACATCAAAGCCCTCTTTGCCATGGCGCTTGCGCTGATGCAGGGCATAGGTGCGGGCCGCCACTGCCTGCGCTTTCACCGCTTCGGCGTTCCACTCCGGAGGCATTTCCTCGGGCACCACACCCTGCAAATATTCCTCCACCGTCACGCGGTTAATCACATCGATACGGTTCTTGTGCGGCACGAGCCGCAGGGCACCCCGATAGGATTTGCTATCGTAGGTGCTGACAAGTTTGGCCAGGTTGCGCTCGTCCTCAACCGTCAGTTCCAAGGCCGCCGCATCGGCATTTTTGAGCTTCTTGCCGTTCATTTCCCAACCGGTGCCGGCAAAGGTCAATGTCGCAAATTCCTTAGCCTTGCCCTGCCAGACCACCTTCTTGTTGTCCAACCGCTTCAAGACTACAGGGATATTCCCTGACAGGCGCAAAGTCGTGCCCTTGGTGCCCAGAGAAACCAAAAGCTGCGGCTGCCAGGCTGCCTCCGCAAAGCCAGCCGAGCCCAGCAAAAACAAACACAAGGTGCAAAGGGTGATTAATTTCTTTTTCATCGCTGCGCCTCCAATTCCCGGGCCTTGGCCTCTGCTTCGAGCCGTGCCCGCTTCTTGGCCTTGTTGTCCTTCTTGCGCTGCTTGCGGATGGCCTTGCTGTAGCGCTCCTCCTCACTGAAGATACAGCCACAGTAAGGCTGGCGGTAAAGTTCGAGCTCCTGACTGATGTCAATGCCCTCCTGCCAGCCGGGACGGAAATCTTCATAGTAGAATTGCACGCCATACTGCGCAGCAAAACGCTCCGCCGTCCGCTTCATTAAATCATGCTGCTGGTAAATACTGTAAAAGAGCGTCGAGGTAAAGGCATCAAAGCCATGCTCCGCCGCAAACCGTGCCGCCTCCTCCAGCCGCCAGGTGTAGCACATGGTACAGCGGCCATTAGGCAAAGCTTCTGCCGGCAGGGCCCGCTTCAAAAAATCCCGCAGGCGGTAATTTTCGTCTGCAAAAAATTCCATCTGGACCTTTTCCGCAAACTCCCGCGCGGTATTGAGGCGCATCTCCCACTCTTTGTACGGGTGGATGTTGGGATTGAAAAAATACCCCACCGGCTCAATGCCATCTGACCGCAGTTTTTTCACCGGATAACAGGAACACGGCCCGCAGCACATATGTAATAGTAACTTCATAACCACAAACTCCTATTCCGGATAAGCAATGCCCAGATGCTCGTAGCCCGCCTTCGTCACCACGCGGCCGCGGGGCGTACGGTTGATAAAACCAAGCTGAATGAGGAATGGCTCAAACACATCTTCCACAGTATCCGTACTCTCGCTGATTGCCGCCGCCAACGTGTCGAGTCCTACCGGGCCGCCGCCAAACTTCTTAATCATGGTCAAAAGCATCCGTCTGTCCGTATGGTCAAGGCCCGCCTTATCCACTTCAAGCAAGGACAAGGCCTTATCGGCAATCTCATCGGTGATAACGTCCTTGCCCTCATACTGCGCCACATCCCGCACGCGCTTCAACAGGCGGTTGGCAATACGCGGGGTTCCCCGGGAACGGCGCGCAATTTCCATAGCCCCTTTATCCTCAATGGGGATTTCCAGAATTTCCGCCGCCCGCTTGACAATCGTCACCAACGCCTCCGGCGTATAATACTCCAGACGGGAAATGATGCCAAAACGGTCACGCAAAGGCGCCGCCAGCGAACCCGCTTTCGTCGTAGCGCCAATCAGCGTAAAGGGCGCAATATCGAGCCGGATGGAGCGGGCACTTGGCCCCTTGCCGATGATGATATCCAGCGCAAAATCCTCCATGGCAGAGTACAATACTTCCTCGACACTGCGGGACAGGCGGTGGATTTCATCGATAAAGAGCACATCATGCTCCTGCAGATTCGTGAGGAGCGCCGCCAAATCGCCCTGCCGTTCAATGGCCGGGCCGGAGGTCTGACGGAAATTTACCCCCATTTCATTGGCGATAATGCCCGCCAGCGTGGTCTTCCCCAGCCCCGGCGGCCCATAGAGCAAAACATGGTCCAGCGAATCTCCGCGGTTCATGGCCGCCTGAATGAAAATCTCCAGATTCTTTTTGGCCTTGTCCTGGCCAATGTATTCACTTAACTTGCGGGGGCGCAGGCTGTACTGCCAATCATCCGTCCGCTGCTCGTCCATGGCCACAATGCGGCCATCATCAATATCCATGTCGTAAAAATCTTCTTCAGCCAAGCCTCAACCCTCCTGTTAAAATTTATTCAACTGCTTAAGCGCCAGCTTGATGACTTCTTCCGTCGTCTTGCACTTGGTCGCCTTCTTGAGCACCGGCGCGATTTCGGCCTGACTATAACCCAAAGCCACCAAAGCCGCCTGCGCTTCACTCATCATATCGTCGCCAGTCGGCCCTTCCAAATCCAAAGTCAGAATTTCTTCCACATCATCAGCCGCCGCAAAAGCAACCTTGTCCTTCAGTTCCAAAATCAGTCGCTCCGCCGACTTCTTGCCAATGCCCGGCAGTTTCGTCAGCACCGTGGCCTGCTTGTTCTGAATCGCCTTGCAGAGACTTTCCACCGTAATGGCTGACAAAATCCCCAGCGCCACCTTGGGCCCGATGCCCGAAACACCAATGAGCAGCTGAAAGATATCGTACTCTTCCTCACTGGCAAAGCCATAGAGGGTTATGCCGTCCTGATAAACATTCATATAGGTAAAGAGCTGCGCTTCTTCCTTGAGCCGCAATTTATTCCGGGTGGAACCGGCCACAAATACCCGATAGCCCACGCCATTCACATCCAAAAGGCAGTAGTCAGCTTTCAGTGCCGCCACCTGTCCCCGCAAAAATCCAATCATCTGGTACCTTCACTCCAATAATCAATCGATAACCTGTAACCTTATTAGTATAGCACGAATGACAAGGAGCTGACCAGTCAAAATTGACCGGTCAGCCCCCTGCTCACTACGACTTCACGCTTATCATCCATGCCGCAAAATTTCCCGCACGATTTCCATGCCCTTTGCCTGCGCCAATGTGCCATAGGAAAACCGGACATCTTCTGTAACTTCCCGGCCAAACCAGGCAGGCGGCACAAAGTTTTTGGCCTCTTCCACATCCGAAAATTCGACTTCCACATAATTGAAGCCTATCAGATGACCTGCATGAACATGCAGCTCAGCCACCAAACCATCCGCCAAAGGGATTTTATAGCGCCGTTTCTCAATCATACAAGTTTCGGGACACAGCCGCTCCGACAGACTCTCAAATTCCTGCCGGGAAACTTCCGTCTCCCATTCCTCCCGCACCAATCCGGCACCACGCTTGACCGTAAGCCAAAAATGACTATCTCCAATCTGACGAATCCGAATTTCCGGCAGCAAAGCCACATATCCCTGACGCAATAGCTCATATTCTTCGGGCAGCTGCGGAAGCCTGTCTACTAAAAATTGCCGCTCTATTTCCATATAACTTATCCTGCTCCTTATAAGGACTCCAGTAAATCTCTCATTAGTATATCGCTATAGCGATACACAATCAAGAAAATCCCACCATAAAAGGCTGACATGTCAAAATTTGACTTGTCAGCCCCCCTGAAATTGACTTGTCAATTTGACATGTCATTCATCGAAAAACTTCTCATTCATAGTTTGAATCTCAAAGCCTGCATTTCTTAGCTCTGATACGTGGTATTACCATTCTCAATCTTGCCAGAATGATACGCAAAGTTTACAATCTGACCATTAAGAACCGCCTCCAGCTCTGCACTGGTCATAATATTTTGTCCTTGCTAAAAAGCCACAATCTCCTGATAGCTCATATCCTTGTCCCTCACCGTTTTATACCACCATGAACTTTGACCAGTCAAGTTGACTTGTCAATTTCCATCCAGCCAGCGCCGAACTTCATTGTCCAACGCCACCAATAAAGGCGCATATTTTTCTCTAATCAAGTGATAAACTTGCAATGCTGATGCTTGATTATAGGTATGGCTGGATAAATTCCGCTTTTTATGCATATCCAACCACATTTTCGTATCAGCTATCATACCCTGCTTTCCGGCCTCACAGATGCTTAAGCGAGGACTGTCGACATCAATCCCTTCGTATTCTAGCACATGTTTTATCAGATTCCATGCAAGATAAAAGCTTAGTTCAAACCGATGTATTGAGGCATCAAGGTATATTCCATCAGCCTCAGGTTCAACTTGCAAAGCAAAATGCATGCGTTCTAATGTGCGATGATATTCCGCATATTTCATCGCTATCTGCAATATTGTCATTAACAACGCCCCTCCCGCATTGATAAAAATACCAATCTTGTTTCCTCCCCTAACTGCCTCCCCTATTCAACAGCATCGTGAAATTTATGCGATATATCAAACGCCCCCAATGTACATATTTTATAGTGTAAACATTGCTCAGCTTCATATCTAACCAGCGTTCTTTAAATATAGTATATCCTAAAAAGGAAACGACTGACCAGTCAAAACGACTAGCCAGCCTAATAAATAACAAGTAAAGTTCAGACTTGTCATTTATTGTTTAAATTGCAAATTCTAGCTATTTCATGGGCAATTATCACAGCTTCTTCTGATGTATTCTCTATGCCAAAGCTAATGCGAATTGTCCCCATTGCATATTCTAACGGTAGTTTTACAGCTTTTATGACACTTGATAATTCCATATCTCTTGAATTACAAGCTGAGCCTGTTGCTACAGCAATCCCAAGCAAATCAAGGCGATTGACTATCATTTCACCGTTAGCATTTTTTATCGATATACTAATTATCCCTTCAACATTAGATTCCGCTTCATTTACCACATAGTCAAGGCCGGTTTCTTGCATTGCATGTAAAAACGTCTTTCTTACTTCAGCAACATGCTTCCTGTCTGCTTGCATGGTTCGACAACTAATTTCTAATGCCTTTGCCATGCCTACGATACCAGCAATGTTCTCCGTTCCAGCACGACTACCAAATTCCTGCGCACCGCCGTGTATCAACGAATCAATTTCTACCCCCTGTCGAATGTATAAAAAACCCATTCCTTTAGGACCATGAAACTTATGCGCTGAAGCAGATAACATATCCACATGCAATAATTTGACATCAATCGGTATATGTCCCATAGCCTGTACTGCATCAGTATGAAAATACGCACCTACACGTTTAGCTGCTGACGCCAGTTTCTGAATTGGTTGTATTGAACCAATTTCATTATTAACTAACATAATAGATATCAATAATGGCAAATTTACATTACTAAGCGACGATTCATAACTATGATAATCAAGAAGACCATCATGCGTAACCGGCAACCTTGTAACAATATGACCTTTCTGTTCTAAATAATCACAGGTATTCAATACAGCATGGTGTTCAATCCGACTTGTCAAAATGCGTGCATCATTTCCCTGTGCAGAAGCAAAGCCCTTCAAAGCCCAATTGTCTGCCTCACTTCCGCCGGAAGTAAAATAAATCTCTTCCGGCTGCGCACCGATTTGCTCTGCTATTGTTTCCCTTGCCTGTTTTACCAGTCGACGTATTTTTGAGGCTTGATGGTAAAGTGCTGATGGATTGTAAAATTCATCAACAAAATATGCTCGCATTATTTTAGCTACTTCAGGATACATCGCTGTCGTTGCTGCATTATCTGCATAAATATTATATTTCACATTATCCCCTGCTTTGAAATCAATCGAATAAAGTGCATCCCTGCTCTTTGAATTCTTCTATTTTATCCTCTAGGTCTTCTACTGATACTTCCAGGTATTCTGCCAAACAATTGATACAATAATACTCCAGTACAGATTCACCTAACAATTTTTTATTAACGCCAATCTCGTCTTTTGATAGGTTTTCTTTACAACAACTTACGCACATAATATTCATTACATCACAACTCATTTACAGTAATATCCGGTATATTTTTTCCCCTAAACTCATCATCTAATAATCCAAGCTGATACTTGATGATTTCTCGCATATATCTAGCTGGGTCTAAACAATATTTCTTCAATTCGCGAGCAGAAATATCTTCAGGCTCTCGTACATGTGGGAATAGCAGTTTCAAAAACCCTGTCGCAATTCGTTTTATTGCTTCTGTATCTCTAGTATCCGACTTCTCGGGCACATTAGTTCTGGCATCAATAACCATACGGTAGCTGGAATCATCACGCAATGCGTGCATTATCGAAGAAAAATACTCTGAATTAAGGCTCCATCCTTCAATCTTTAAGTCATCATTCATACGTGGCAAATCCCAACCTTTTAGGAAGCCGTGAAAACGATCAATCAAGGCACTTTCATGAAATACTTCCGGTAATTCCTGAAATACATTCTCTCTCACATCTGCCTTCATTAGTTCCGATGAAATATTTCCCAGCAAGACAATACCTGCATCTGCTGCACCTTCATGATTTCCCACCGTATATTTACCGTTTTCCATATAACCTTTCAATGCACCACGCATCTCATTCACATCGGAAAAATTTATCGTCTGTACTTCATCCAACGCAACATAATCATGCCCAAAAACCAAACCTTCAGAACGACGGGCGATATCATAGAACATCCGTGCTCTGGACATAGTTCCACCGGAAGATAGCCAGCCATAGCGACTGACAGAACCAAATAAGTAAGATTTCCCTGTTCCTTTTGGTGCCAACTCAATCAAGTTCAATCTTTTTTCCACAAAAGGAAGCAATCTGGTTATCATGGATAATTTCTGCTTTTCATCACGATAACCATTTGCATTATAATCCATTGCTCCAAGGATTATATCTATCCACTCATCCAATGAGAATTCACGCCGTGCATCTTTGAATTCGTCAAGGTCAACAATATACGGGCAAAAATCCTTAAAGCCCGTCAATTTGATCATTCCGGGTTCCTGTTTACTTATCGGCGGCTGATAGCCAATTTCTACAATTCCCCAATTTTCTTCAGATTTTAGTAGGGCTTCACTACATTTTGACCATACATTAGGTGGAATTATCGTATCTTTAAAGCGCAGATTAAAATCCGGCAGAGAGAACGATATTTTCTGTGTCTTAATATCGATGTCAACAGAAATTTTCGCCAAGAATTTTACACGCTCATTCTCACTTACCACGCGATTCTTTATTGATTTCCAATCTTCAGCTTTAGGTATGAATTTACGGATAAATTCAACTACTTCATCAGCCTCAATCTCCCCGTTATCATCCTGAAATCGCTTCAAAACCCAATCCCGCATAAAAGAGGGTAATTTGAATGACGAAATAAAATTATTCTTTTTCAAGTCTTTATAGACTACCATTTCATCAAAATAGTCTTTTAATTTTTCCCCATATTCATCAGATGTATAATCCGTCACCTAAAATACCTCCTCAAAATCCTAAATCTACTTCATGAGTTTTCTTTACGATTTTAAACTGCAATTCTATACCTGTTGCTTTATTATCATCATATATTTCAGCTAAGTATATACTTTTTCTCTTTATATCATCCAAAATAAATTCTGCATGCTTGTTATCCATGATTAGTTTTCCAGAATAGAACTTATTTTTTACCCGCAACTGAGGATTAGTCATCTCTTTATTACAGAATAGAACTAACTTTGTAGGCTCACTTCCTTTTCTCTCTATCGAATCATTTTCAAAAGCGTACGTCAAACGGTCTGATTTTGTTGTAATAGCAATTATTGGCACCAATACTTCTTCCAACGTAGCCCCACCATGGACTTCCACCTCTGCTTTATGGCCGCCTTTGAATCGTTCATAATTTGCTAATACCGCATAGCCGTTTTCATATGTTACGTAGGGAATCTGTGGTTCTTCATCAACCGGACAGCATCTACCACTATGCTTACCTTTTTCCTCCAACTCAATCATGCCATTTTCTGATTCATTGATTACAGCCAATCTACTTGCACCATGATCTGAAAAAATAATTGCACGCTTGATTATACCCTGCGATAATTTCATACGAATGTCTTTAAGGACATTATCAATGACCGCCAATTCATTCAGCAGATGTATTGGCTGCTTTATCTTCTCATAATCATAATAATTAACGCCATGCTTTATTTCATCTAATTCTTTCGTATTTTTGCATACATCAGAGAAATAATCTATGTAATCTTTGTTTAAACTGGTTATAGATGGCAGTTCACTATGGGCAATCCTTATTTCCGTAATCAATCCGTATTCTTTGCATCTATTTTTAATATAGGACAGATATTCAACACCCAGCGCATCAATAAAGTATGGTGAATCATCACGGCATTGTAAGTTCTTAAATGTTGCGATTCTTCCCAATAAGCGATTATATGGTCTTTCTTCTGCAATTTTATCTACTTTAACCAAAAATTCTGTCTGAATTTTATTCGACACTTTTTGTTTCTTATACTCTATGAAATAATCCGTCAACTCATCAGCTAACGATTCATCATCCACCTGAATAATGCTCTCATTAAAAGCAAATGTATCCATGTATAGATATACTTGTGGTAATGTACGCTGCAAGATTTCGCTTATTTCTTTTTGCGTATAATCATAATAACTTAAACATTTCATCGCACAAATTTGCTCATCGCTGGTATGATCTGTTAAGTAGAAAATAGCTTTTCTCCCTTTTTGACCAATCTCATTACAAAATTGTACAGCTATCCTTTTATTATCTTTTAACTTATCCAGCAGCTTCTTTCGTTCTCGATAATATTGTTGAAAATTCTTTTCGTTAACATCCACGCTTAGAATCGAAAAATAGATTGTTTTTTCCAATTCTAATTGATTTTTTATATCTTTTACTGCCTTGTTAAGATAACTATTATTTGACCCTTGAATTCTTATTGCCAACCAATACAACCAAAGAAGATTCGAGTTCGAATCATTATTTTCCAAAACATCGCCAACACACATCTCTAAATCAAATACTTTGAATTCTTCAGCTATAATCTTTTCAAAGCTCTCTTTTTCCAGACGTTCCAATAACCATTGCCATTGTTCTTCGGTTCCGTTTTCTTTTGCAAAGCCACTGCTAAAAACCGGAAATCTTTGACATAATACATCGAAACTCTCTGGCCCTTGAGACACACTATATACAGCCTTATTAAACAATGTCGGAGAATACTTCGTAACTAAAGAGATCATCAAGCTATCTTTAATGGATTCATTTGTCATCTGCTCTAGCGCAGATAACAACTCTCCAATGCTATTGTATGTCTTGCCTCTAGCATATCTAGGATTACGCTCTATGATTATCTGTGGCAAAGGTTGATTTTTATTGCCGAGAAATCTGATTCTTCTTTCTAAGCGAACATCTTGCCTGCATTTCTTCTGCAAATACTCACGACAATGCATTAATAATATGATTGTATGTTCACGACAAGTTTCATTTACAGCTCGGTCTAAGTATTCCTGCAAAGTACTTTGACTCTGCAACATACACGCCTGTGACAACCCCACCAAAACATGAACACCATCCGCAAATGCACTGCTATATGCCTGTTCTATATTTGGTATAGCCCCCTCTTTACAAAAATCTGATACATAGATGAATTTTTTGGCAACATCAATGCGAAGCCTAAATATCAAATCGTGAAATGAATCATAGTCCTCTGTATCGATTATCAAAGGAAATCCCGTAGATACATTGTTACAATACGATGCGACATCATTTATGCATTGCATTACATCAAGGCTTCGCATTACATCATCTCCTAATTATTTTTCCTTGCCCTTTAATATTTGAATTCCTACCGCCAAATTATCCGTTATCAATTCACGCAAGTAATACTTTAATTCCTCTGGATTTAAATTTTCTACCATCTCTATAGCTTCTATGCAGCGTTCATCTGTATAGATCTCACTAGCATGTTTTTCGAGCAAATGTGATACACTCTTATCTTCAAACCAATGATAAGGAGAGGTTTTCGCATTTTGTTGCAAATAGGCACGGATTTCATTCGCACTTCCTAAAACAACAGCATAATCTCCGACAACGCCTTCGATAAAACATTTATCACGCTCTTGCTCGTTACTCAGTCGCTCAAATATATTCACATTAGCATTATCCGCTATAAAGTCTATTGTGCGTTTAACATCTTCATCCTTGGGTGAATCACTATTGAGGACATTGAAATACATTCTAAATTTTTGACGATCATCATCATCAAACATACACAAAATTGGCGTCTGATACCGATTTGACCAGTCCTTAGGATTCTTTGTCCCAGTTTTCTCTTCCCATATTTTGCGCATCTTTAACTTAGCTTGCGATGCCAAATATTCTTTGACTTTACCTTCCACATAACTGTAATAATCGGATTTCGAATATGTGAATAGACCATCTATCAAAGATGTATATATTTGTTTTGCATCATCATCAGACAATTCTTGCAATGGAACTCTGGCAATTTCTTTAAAACTTTCAAACTGCCTATCATACATTTCATCGAACAAATTACGAGATGTTGTTAACACCTCATAGAACTGCTCCTTTTCTTGCTCTAACAAAGTACCTGTTTTTTTCATCTTATAGAGCATTTCGATAAATGGTTTCAGTTCACCGCGTATCTCTGCTAATGATTCAGCTGAAATATGCAATTTGTGCGTACGAGCATTCCACTGGGTAACAGCTTCTCCAAGTTTTGAACTCTTGGGCAAGCTAAGATTACTCTCCTGAACAATCTTATACTCGAGGATGACACGATTTATTTTCTCCTCCGCAGTAATTACATCCCATACCCAATTAGCAGCATCTGCATTAAACTTTTTCTTTACCTGATCAATGTAGCGGCCATTATCTCCGATATCCTGTGCCAACTTAACCAGTTCACCATTATGGTACTGCGCAATAAAGGCAAGCATACCTTCATGGCACATATCCGCATTCACTAGGCTTGCTAAATCATCAGTCAGAACCGTGTTATCCAGGAACATACGTCCCAAATCATTCGCGATAGCACTTTCATCCCGGCCCCCCATGTTACCGTTATTTGCTAAACCACAATACAAATCGATAGCTTCTTCAACAACGGTCAACTTTGTCACTAACTTATCCTGCTTATCCAGAGCATACTTTACGCACCATAAAGGAAATGGCATTTTACGTAATTCCAAACGAATACGGTCACGAGCCTGCTCTATCGAACCACAACATTCCGGATCGATACGATAAATTTTGGCAGTAGCCTTTAAGAAAGCACTCTGTTCAGCACTCATGGCTACCAGGAATTCTTCTTTGTACTTCTTATTTTCTACTACGGCTTGATTGATTCCATTAGCAATCATGCTCTTCATTTTTTCCACAGTCATAGGTGTGCTGGTCAAGCCATTGCTCCAAAAGAAATCCCCTTGTGTATATTCTTTTAATAGGAACCCCATTATAAAAGCTGTGATATTGCATGGCATATAACCAAATTTAGGTTTGCGCAATTCCTCGAACATATAAAGGATACTGATTCTGCCATCTTCCTTGAATTTCTTCTCAATCATAGCTTCAATTGCCAATTTTGCCTTTACTAACGGCAATGATTGCTTCATCGGATCTTCCCAGTACTTATCTACATGCCAAGCACCATTTACAACATTTTCCAAACTAAATCTTTTATTTGAAGCATTGAATGCACCTTTCAATTCCTGATTGATACCACATTCTGCCCCCATTGCCAAAGGCCCTTTTGTAAACATCTGATCTACTACTTCATTCTGCTCCAAAGCATATGGATAAACACGCAGATTCATAGCTTTCAGTTCATCAACCAAGACCGTTTTGTTCGCACAACGGAAACCGCTAATGTTTTCCTTATTGTATAATGTGAAAGAACCATTCTCAACCGAAGACTTCCATTCATCCAGTTTATCATTCGCCTGTTTTGTGAATCCTTTCGCCTGATTGCCATCTTTCTTTAAATAGTATTTAGCATAAGCGGACGAAGTAACATAATCCGTGAAGTTTTCCTCTCCCATGATGTTACTGGAAGCATCAATGAATATTATATTGCTATATTCATCTTTCTTGATACTTTGCTCTATGGATTCGCGAATTCTAATAGATTCCGCCTCATTCTTAGCAAAGGTTAATACAACTGGGAATTTATACTTCCAATCCTGTCGTGATATGCCATTTATTATATTGGTAAAATCATCAACAGTTGCAGGAGATACTTCTAATCGTGCTTCCAAAGCCTTAGGTAATTTCAAAGCTGTTGGAAGCGTTGCATCAAGAACTAAATTCTTAGTTTTCTTCTCTTTACGGATTTCTTCTTTGAGCTGATCGATTTCATTATTATCATTCTGATTCAGCGCCACAACATATTCAGTACGATTGCCAGCAGGACGCTTAAACAGGACCTGCTTCTTCTCCAAGGCATCTGCAATGGCATGCCCTTTGTACTCTGGCCATCCTGTCACCCCTAAAAATGCTAAATCAACATTCTGATCATTAGGTTTCAACAATTCCACATTGCCTACACGATTCGAAATCGATTGCAATAACAGTATAACTTTGAATACACGTTTCTCATTTTCGTCAAAGCGATCATTATCAACAATATTATAGGCTCCAAGGATTGTTCTTACCGAATCCGTCAAACCACTTTTCCCCTGAACACAGAAGAAGTCCCACAACATATCTACAGTAAGCAAATTATGATTAGAAAGTGGCCCAACGCTGTCAATAAACCACTTGAAACTCTTCGCATTCATATCATTACTCAGAATAAAATCGAACATGCTGCGCTGATTGGATGCAAATACCACAGAAATATGCTTAAGCAACAAAGCTGCATAAGGATGAATGGGAATTATTCTACACAAATCTTCATCTTTAAGAAATGTTTTACTCCCCATGCTATGCTTCTTCGCATCATTGACAATCACTTGGCGAACCGTAATCAGCTGTTCATTTAGATCATTGGCAAATTCTTGCCATTCTTCCTTAAGAGCTGGATTATCCGTTTTCTTCATCGCCTGCGCCATTAAGCGGAAAGCCATATTTTCTGGCAATTCAATTTTTATAGGCGGCACAAACCGGCCAAGAATCTTCTTCGCATCCTCCGAACTAGCAAACAACGAAGTTGATTCATGCGACACAATCATAAAGAAGAAATTTGAATCCTGACTCACCTGTACCAAGGTTTGGAAACCAGTCAATGCATTACGGTTGTTATGGAAATACTCCGTAAACTCATCCCAGATGAAGAGAATCGCACTAAGATGATTTTCACGGATAATTGTGCGAATCCAATTTGCCATATCTTCTGCCGATAATCGCATAGCAACAATATTATTATCACGTGCCACTTCCAATAGATTCCGCATCAAATCCATTACTTTAGCAGGATTATTTTCTTTTAAATTGGCAATGATGTTATCGATATTTTTATCTGGAAATTTCCATGCGTATTTTTCATCCGCTATCAAGCTAGCAAAATAAACCTTATTGGCTTCTTTCTCTTCTAACCAATTCAAGGCTGCGATACGCAAGGAAGATTCACCATGATTTTTAATGTCATGCTTATCTAATGCAGCAAGAATACTTTCCTGAATCGCTATGATTAAATCATTATCTGAATGTATGGACGAAGAACCAACACGATGTATGGTAATCATATTACCATTATTTTTATCGGCAATTATTTTATCGCATAATTCTTTTTTTAATCCATAATCATCAAAATATGCTTTCACTTCATCATCAGAAGCTTCTAAAAGTGATTTCACCGTCAGTGCAGCATGAGATTTACCCGTACCATATGCACCTTCAACCCAAAGGGAAAGATTCTGTTTACCTGATAATACCGCGTGCGTATTTTCCAACAAATTAATAAAACTTTCATGAGGATAATAGTTCTTCCAAGAAACCTTTCCTTCTTCAATTAATTTTGCCGTAATCGCAGGATAAAAATTCTCATCTATTGAGAAATAATCTTTATATGTTTTATTTTCTCCCATAATTCTTCTCCAATCCCATTATAACAATTCTAATACATCCTCAGCTTTTTTCTCACTACGCAATGTTATTTGATCCAAGTCCAAAGTGAATGTAGCAGAGATAAATGCCGGATAATTTGCACTAAGTCCATTTAATATTGGAATCATAGTCTCACGGTCAAGTCCAAAAATTCTAGTCGGACTAATGCCGCCACGTTCAATAGTATCATCCACCAAGGATTCCAACGAAAACTGATACATTCCATCACATGCTTCAGCAAACTTATACAATGAATATAGTATAACAAGGTCACTAGGATTTGCCCATTTAGTTCGTGTAAAGGAATTTAATTTTAGTATTTCATTCCCAGATGCAGTAATTTTAATATCTGCATCTACGCAACCTAAAATTTGAGAACTACCTAACGGTGTTTTTACGAGAATAACTTTCAATGCATCGACGACATTTCTTCTTCCCAACCCCTTGGTATCATTCTCCATATCTTCTGCCAACATTTCTTTCATTTCATCTGGCGAATATGCTCTATCTAAACTCAGTCTATCAATCACCCATTTAAAAGTTGGTGTATATACTAAGTTTGATACAATTAATCCCCATAAAACATCCGAATCATCTTTTATCTTTAATATTTCCTTTGTAAATTTAGTAGGAATATTTTTCGTATACTTATCTCCATCTGCACTTCTTTTATATTCCACCATATTTGCATCTCTCAAAAAATGAACGAATGCATCCTTCTTCTTATTTTGCACTATGCCATCACCATCCGACAGCCAGAATTCGTCCCCACCTTCGTAATTTAAATAAATATCAACCCATTCTTCTCGCGTACCAAAAGTAAAATATCTATCAAGTCCGCTCATCTTTTTCCCCTCCATACTTTTATTTTTTACAGAACTATATAACATGCAATGATCCCGTATATCATGACATTTAAAGCAATGCACACATCTTGCACTAACTTTTACTTCTGTTCCCATTTCTATACAATGAAGTTTGCATTCCGCTTCACATATGCCACATTGCTTACAATATATACTTTTAATAATCACACTTCTAAACAGAGATTTTAGTTTTATAAAGTCCCTCGTATTTTCATACATTGGAATTTTAAAAATCATCTTATCCGATTGTTTTTCACATAATATTACATATTCCTTATTTTTAAATAATACTCTATATTCACTGCTTGACACTTGATTTACAGTACCTAATGTTTTTGCCCATTCATACCAAGACAATTCTGGCAAATACACATTCATAATCAACGAACCAGCATTATCTTGTACATCAAATAAATCTTTTCCTAAATTTAATTCTCTACCACTTTTTCTTGTTCTCCAGAAACCATTATCTATAAACTTTTTCATTTCATCTTCACTATATTTTTTCCCACTCGTTTCACTTATTATAGATAAAAATTTATCAACATCTTTTCGATACAGTTCTCGCTTAATATATTCGTGTTTGCCAGTAGAATTAGGACACACTAAACATCCAGCACGCGAACTCCCTTTTTTATAAGCCTTATTTAAAGGAAGATTATTGGTATATATATAGAGAAATACTTCCACTGAATTCCAATCTAAAATAGTATGACAACTATACTGTCCTTGATGTTTTTTTCCTTCCGTCAAATCATCATACATACTTCGCTTTAAACTTTCCTCAGCTCGTACTCCTGTAAATGCCATTCCTGTAAAAGAATCTTTTTTTATTATTTTTCTAATTAAATTTAATTGTGGAGATGTTTTATGCACACTACAACACCATCTAATAGCCGTAGATGGCGGCCCAAAGCACCTCCAACTCTCTTGTGGAGTAATTTCCGATTTAGCTCTATAAAACTTAACACCTTTACTTTTATATTCTCTCTCCATATAATCGACTAAATCATATGTATCAACGAACTCCATCTGCGTATCACCAAACAATATAAAATAACTATCATTTGGCAATGATTTAGTCACTATATCCGCTGCAACTATACTATCTTTCCCGCCACTAAACGCAACATAAAAGGCATCTACTTTTCTTTTATACTTTTTGTAATAGTTAAAAACATTTTTTATAGTTTCTTGTGTGAGATTTTCCAAAATTGACTTATTTTTCTCTACCATTAAAATCAAATTAACAGATTCTAACTCTCGCTTAATTTGATTTCCAGCATCTAATATAATCAATTCTGGCTTTGAATATAACGATCCACCTTGTGTCTTTGCTATTTTCTCACCCTTATAAAAATAATTGTTATTTTCTGCCCACATTATTGGAGATTCATCATCTCTAGGATAATCATAATGCTTATCAAATCCAAGCAAATCCAGTTCTTGATAATATACAGGCCTTGCCTCCATACTCATCTTTTCTTGATCTGGAAGCAATAAAACACCACCAGTTTCTTTATCCCATACATATTTATACAATTCATTCACCCTTAAGTTTACTACGTTTTATTTTTGCATTTTCCAAGATTCTATTAATGCCTTTGTAATTAGCTCTAGTGATATAACCATCTTCCTTTAATTCATTTAATGCTTCTTCTTCTGTATTACATTCTTTATGAACTAGCACATCCATGATTATATCATCATATTCGATTTTTCCCGCATCACGTCTTATCATGACACCATTAAAATCATTTTCCGAAAAAGAGCTATTCAATAATTCATATTTTTCGCTATAGCTATAGATATAACTTTCTAACAAATAACCTGTCCAACGATAATTCTCAACACTGGGAAAATTACTGACTAGGGAGCTAATCTTTTTTAATGACATATATTTGCCTGTACAAATATTTTCTTCTATGAAGGCATCAATTTTCTTCGAATCAAAAACCACAAACGAATCTTTTACGAAATTTTCTTTATCGATTCTAACCATAGTATCATGAATAATATCATGACGAATAGGCGTATTGATTTCCTTAGAAAATTCTTTTAGTTCTTCTAATGTAAATTGATCACGATTATCGCAAAATTCCCGATACATTTTACCGGTATCCATCTCTACATTCTTAGGCGTGACAAATTTTGGTGTAAAATTAAAATCATCACGCAATAAATAGCCGATAGCTTTCTGAAAACAGGTTGTCGAAAACATTTCCGTATTGATTTTTACAGATTTACATTCACTATCACAATAAATCTGTCGCCTGCATTCTTCCGCTTGTAACTGACGCGCCGGAGCTGTTACGATTGCGTTTTTTATTACAACACGGACTTTATTCAATTCTTCCGTGGTTATAGGAAATGCTGCAATCGACATATATGTATTCGTTGCCGTATTAATGATAGAAGGTGTAGAGCGTACCACCTGCTTTATTTTATCAATAGGAATAAACCACAAATCTTGTTCTAACTCATCATACGTTATTTCTTTTTGAACATCACTTATATATCTACGAACATCTTCATCTGGATTTGCCGAAAATTCTTTTGGCGTAATATGCCCAAAACCATTCACATGATACCTATGCATACTTCGTTTCATAATAGACCAAAATTCATCTTCACTATAGATTTGCATTTGATGTTCGATTTCATGCTTGTAATGTGGAAATACGCAACAATTATATATGCAACTAAATCCTTTTGCATATATAGCCTCAAAATCATTTAATAATATATCGATGAATTCATTTTGTTCTTGATTATTCTTAAGTTTTCTTCTACCATCATCCTCATATGTTATCATTGTGATATTCATCACAAACATATCTCGACTTATATCATCACCATATTTTTCTTTAAATAAGCCTGCAAATCTAAAGAAATCCAACTTACTGTTAAGCCTTATACCATTTGGATATTCTTCCTCCATTATTACTCTATATTTCTCTTCAGTATTATCTTTCTCAGACTTACTAATCGCTAAAAATTCTGACTTTATTTCAGATTTTTCACTTTCTTTATAATCCGAAATAATCTCTTTTACTTCTTCAATATTACTTGAATTTTCATCATACCAAGAAAGATTTATATCCTCTCTAGGATTATCTTCCGTCTCATATCCTAATCTTTTATTTGCTTCCTCCAGCAGAAATCCAAATTCTCTATTTCTATATTTATACATAGAAACTATATTTTTATCCGACTTTGTAGCACCTTTTTTCCCTCTATGCCCATCCGTTAACAAATAGTCAATTTCCAAAGCATGACGATTAATTGCGCCCATACTTCTCGTTATATCCATAACATAACCAAGACTTGACGCATATTTTTTTAAGTGTTTATGAAAATCCTTAATAATTGTGACTATTGAATTTCCTTTTAAATTAACACATTCATATGTCAAACGCGCAATTTCGTAATCATCCCATTGTCGCTCCATGGTTACAGGCATTAACTCCTTTTTATTATCAGGGTAAATAATATTTTCAAATGCATGCTTATTTTCTTTACGCATTTGAAATATTTCTTTATCTAGTGTTGAATAATCCTGTCCTTCTATTCCCTGCCCTGTTTCCAGCATCTTAAATCCGTATATTTTCATAGCCAAGTCTGTCATTGTAAAGAACTGCCTTGCTTTAGATTTATACTTCTCCCAATGATATTTTTCTAAAGCCATACACTCTTGACGCATCATCTCGTCCCACTCTGATACGTCCACCTCTCTCAATGCATAATACAACTCCACCATTTGAGCCGTTTCATGCTTATCCCAAACAAAATCCTCCAAACTGACTTCACTCGCATCTTTATTGACCTCTAATGTATCAGTTGACATTGACGCGTCAATTTCAACTGCACATCGCTGTTCTATTTCATCTTGTACATCCATACGTTTTTCAGCCTCCCTCAACATTAACTGAAAGGCTTCTTGATCTGTATCATAAAGTTCCATAAAATTGCGCATCCACGCAGCACCGCCACTCAGTCCGTTCCTCCCGCCGGTAGCAATATATACGCAATCTTGAATCTGCATGTTGATTCCTGCCATGTTACGATATTGGTCATCAATTTCTATCCCACGCAGGACCGCATATTTTCTGTATAAATCCGATAATTTCCTGATTTCTGCCTGCCACTCAGACTTTGGCCGTGCTTTTATCTTCATATAAGTATCTATCAGTAATACTCTCTCATACTTGTCAAAAGGTATGCGCATTGTAATCATCCCTTATAAGCACAGGTATTGCATTATCTTAGTATTATAGCATAAATTAACGGATTTCGCTAGTTTTAATCGATATTTTCTAATATTTGGTTAGTTTGAATTCATAAGACAGGTTATTCTGTATAATAACCATAAAGAGGTGATACAAATCATGTCCATCGGTGACAGAATCAAGGAACGACGTCGATATCTTGGCTTGACCCAGATAGAGCTTGGTCAGCGTATTCATAAATCTTCACAGGTAGTCTCCAACTGGGAACGTGGCTACACCACAGGTATATCCGCTGAGGACTTACAGCTATTAGCCCATGCTCTTGCCACGGACATTACTTTTTTCGTCCCCAATGCCTATGCTACCACCTCGGAGGCTCTTGAACCTAACGCACTAAAGACAACCCAAGTACAGGATATCCCTACAGACAGCCGGTTATCTTCTTTAATCGCTGAATATCCACACTTAGATGAAAAATCAAAAGACATCATTGATGCCATTGTGGCATTATCTAAAAAAGAATAAAAACGGCAGCGTGCCCATGACTGAATCGTCAACGGGCACGCTGCCGTTTTTATTCTGCTTGTATAAGATATCGCCGCCTGTAGTAATCTTTGGCTCGATACTCCACAATGTCCTGAAAATGACTTACTACCACTTCATTGTCTAAGTATGGTTCCATCGCTTCACAAAATACCAAAGCCCACTCACCCCGGCTTTGCAAAAAAGCACTTTGCAAATATTGCACCGGCATTTTTCTGATTTTCGTCAAATGCCATGAATCCGTGAGCTTTTGATAATCTGGGAAACTACCTACATGCGGCAAATCCTGCCAGTTTCGACCATGTGCGAAGAACTGCTTCCACACCGGTAATATATCGGCATAGGTAATCCTGGCTTTTAGACGGGTCTTCTCCTGCAGCGCTAGTAACACAGGCATCTTATATACCTTCGTCATTGCCGTATTCACCATTTCCTGCAGGAATTCCTCTGCCACAGTACCTCGGAGTGCTTGCTCTGCAGGCGTAAGTTCATTGAGCTCTGCCAAAAAGGTCAGATAATGCTTGAACGGACTTTCCTTGGGGTGTTTCAGGCATTGTTCGTATACAGACGCCGTCATATTGGCAAAGAGTTCCACTCTGGAGGGGCGCCTGCCCAGCAGTTGTTTGATGCGATAATATTCCTCCCGGATGGTCGCCCGCAAAGGCTGCCGTCTTTTTTCCATTTGTGCAAAGAGATCGAGCAGCCGCAAGTCGAAATCAACATAGCAGTTAGTTGGCGTATCTATCGCATCATGTTCTCCGTAAGAGGCTCTTTCCTCGCGGCAAAGCAATCCTTTTACCAGCCCAGCATTATGATAATTGCCAATGAAGTCCAGCACCACCAAATATTGCTTCCCCGGATATAACCGCAAGCCACGGCCAAACTGCTGCATAAAGACGGTAGGCGATTCCGTTGGCCGCAGGAACATGACCATATCCAATGCAGGAATATCTATACCTTCGTTAAACATATCTACGGCAAAAATCACCTGCAAGCCGCCTGCATTTAATTGTTCTATAGCCTTGCTTCTTTCCTCTGCATATGTTCCCTGCGCATTGCTGTATACTGCCGCCGCTTTAATTCCCTGTTTTACAAAAAAATCGGCCATGCTTTCTGCATGTTCACGCGTTGCACAGAAACCTAGCGCACGTTGCGAACGATATTTTCGATAATGACTTAGGATATTTTTCATCCGTCGGATATTATCCAAATAGATACAATTCAAATCGCTGGCAGCATAAGTTCCTGCCACCGGACTCAGGGACTTATAATCCGTATCATCGTATATACCATAGTAGCGAAAAGGCACCAACATACCGCGGTTAATCGCCTCAAACAAGGATAATTCAAAAGGTACATTGTAATCACATAACGCATAGATATTCCGCCCATCCAAGCGTTCAGTCGTTGCGGTCAGCCCCAACAGGAATTTAGGCTGGAAATACCGCAGGATATTTTGATACTGTTTGCTCACTGCATGATGAAATTCATCTATGACAATGTAATCAAAGTAATCCGCCGCGAAATAATCCGGGTGCAAATATTTTTCCTGCCCCAACGTTTCCACCGAAGCAAATATTATTTTTTTATCTGTTTGCTTTGTTTTACCAGTAAAAAAGCCATAATCATCCGAGTTGCGTACATGTTGGAAAGCAACAGAGGCCTGGCGTAAAATTTCCTCACGATGTGCAATAAAGAGGACTTTTTCATAAGGTGCCGAATCAAAAGCTGCCAAGTAAGTCTTACCAATGCCCGTAGCCGCATGAATAAGTGCCTTATCCGCCCCCTCCGAGCGTGTCTTAGACAAATAGTAAAGTGCCTCAATCTGTGCTCCATGCGGTTGAACCTTCACTGAGCCAACCGTTTCTGTCCGGCTTAAGGAGATAGGCGATTTACGCCAGCTTTTTGCATACTGACGTAATCTATCCTCATCAACCAGCACAGAGTGATTAGCGCAGATCGTTTGAAACGTCCGGTAATATTCCTGATACTCCTGTGGATTAACCTGACTGTCCAGGCGATAATTCCACTCCACAGCATCCTCCAATGCAGTAGCTGAAAGGTTAGAGGAACCAATAAACAAATGGCTTTTGGTATTCAGGTGAACAAAATATGCCTTAGGATGAAAACTGCGTCTTTCATCGTTATAAAACCGCACTTCCACCTTATCGCCTAGATAATGACGCAGTAGATACAGTGCCTGCGGTTCCGTAAGATTAAAATTCGTCCCAGTCAGTAGGGTGATAGCGGCACCATTTTTCACAGCTTCCAGCAATGCAGGTAAAATCAACCGCACTCCGGATTCTCTGGTGTACGCCACCATAATATCAATACGCTCCGCCTGAATCATCAGATTGCGCAAAGCGGGAAAGAGCTGTCTACCAGTTTCGCCGGTAAATACAGGAGAAGCTTTCTCCCCTATAGTCGTTACTGTTTTTTGCACAGTATATTCAGCCATTGGTCCGACCGCCCTTCTCTTACATCCCCTGTAACCCATATCTTCAAAACATGCCACGCTGTCATACCTTCTGTTAGAGCCTGCCAGCGTTCTTCTGTCATATCTGTAAAGTACCGGCCATGCCGCATGCCAGTAAAGTTACCATACTTAAACGAAGCATAGAGTATCCCTTTGCTATGCAAAGCTGCTGCCAGTTTCCATACCACTTGCCGCAGCGTATCCCAAGGCAAATGCAACAATGATGCACAAGCCCATATGCCATCATAGGCATCTATTGCGGAAAAATCTTCAAACGACTGCCGGACGACCTTTTGCTGAATATAATCCTCTGCCAGCAAAGCCAAGCTATGGGAACCATCCAAGGCCGTTACCCGATAGCCATGAGATAAGAAGTAACGGCTGTCCCGCCCGGCGCCACAGCCAAAATCCAGAATATGCCCAGCATCTGGAATGAGCTTGACAAACTCCTGCTGTATCTCTCCAAAATCTACATATTTAGTTTGTTCAGCAAATTCACGAGCATGGTCATTATAATACTGCAATGTTACTGCCTGCATATCATTCATCTTCATCCCCCTATCTCATTTTAGCCCCTATTCCCTATTTCCGCCTCTCATTTGCCGTTACCCCAATAAAAATTAACGTAAAACGAGGGCTGTTGCACATTTTTGCACAACAGCCCTCTGTTCTTTCTTCTATTACCGCTGTTTCCCCAGCAGCCATTTAACTTGCCGCAGGAAGTCAATCATACTGCAGGCAATCACATTCTTTTCACTCATTAGCTCTTTTAAGCCGTGAATGTTCTGGCGCATCGTGGTGACCAGACCGCCTACGGAGCCTGCGCCTTCGGCTACTTCGTCCATCATACTGCTGGTTTTATGGATACCATCCACAATCCGATGACTGTAGTCGCCTACACTCTCCGTGCTCTTGGTTACATCGGCAAAACTCTCCTGCACCTTGCCCACAAACGTGGCATTTTCCAGGGTTTTCTGCCGGGTCTGTTCAATGGCCTGACTCATTTCACCAATGGATTGATACAGCGCATTGATATTCGTGTCAATCCCTTCCACCAATTCTTTGGTCGAGGCGGCCAGTTCGCGGATATTTTCGGCCACGATACTGAAGCCGCGGCCTGCCTCACCAGCTCGCGCAGCCTCAATCGAAGCATTCAGGGACAGCAGATTCGTGCGGGTCGCGATGCCTTCAATGCCTTCCGACATCTTTTTAATATTGGCAAATTTTCCTTCCACTTCCTGAAATACTGCGTTGATTTCGTCCAGCTTTCCTTCTATCTCCTGCATCTTTTCCGACAGTGCACCGATATCATCGCCCGCACCACTGACCACGGTTCTAGAGGTGTCCATTATATTGGAAATGTTTTGGGCATATTCTTCCAGATTATTAAAATGTTCATTCAGGTACGTAAAGTCCTTATTTACCTGACCGATTCCCGCATAGGTTTCCTGCATCTTCTGCACGTATTCTGCAATACCGGTTTCAGCCTGCGTGAGTTCATTCATGCGTTCATCAAGATAATCGATGCCATAGGCAATCTGACGGTTCACATTCGCCTGCGTTTCCGGCACCGGTGCTGACGGTGTCGGCCTCGGTACCGCCGTATTCATCGCCTGTTTTTCTGCGGCTCTTTGGTTATAAAAAGGCTCTTTTTTTCTGCCGAAATCAAAGATTCCCATAACACGCACCTCTTATTCAAAAACAGCGGCAATCATGGTCTGATTGAAGTGCTGCTCATAAATCTGCTCACCATATCCGCCCCAGCCGATATAATTGCCGAGTACGGTTCCCATGCTGCGGAAGAATTCATCTGCATAGCCCTCACTTTCAAAGAGCAAGGTACGCGCCAGACAATTTACCATAATAGACAATGACGGACGGGGCACGTCCTGTTTGATTTTCTGCATCGTCTCCCGATTGACCTGTCGGTAATCGTCCGGCTGCAGCATGACAATCTGGTCATTCTCATAAATACGGGCATGGTACTTCATCGTCTGCCGGTCGGAATCCATATCGTCATTGGCGATAATGTACATATCCTTGCCGATGATGCGCCCTACCGGATTGCTGTCCAAAAATGACCGGTCCATCTGTGAAGTAGTCAGGCCGTGCATCTTCGCTTCCATTTCCGAAGCGGGCCTGCCATCATAGGCCATAACCTTACGCGTAAACGCATCGACCTTCGTAGCCGTCAAGGGCTCGCAGATGGGCTTATAGATATTTTCCCGATAAAGATGGATGCGGCCGCCCAGATTGCGGAGCAGCACAAATACACTAGCCTTGTCGTAAACTTTGCCATTCAGGGAAACCAAAGTCTTTTCCGCTAAGCCACGGTCGCCTGCCGTACCGCCAAAGACAGGAATGTGTTCTTTTCGCAGTACGGAATTCAGCACAGCCAGCACCGATTCCTCGCAGGAAATCAAACCATTTGTCGCGGTCAGACAAATCGTATCGTCTGCGCGATGGGTGCCGAGCTGCCGTACAGCTTCCTGCACGCGCTCTACATACTTGAGCGGGCAGCAGTCTGCCTCCTCCAATACATTTCCCACACATTCAATGCCGCTTTCAATCGCCAGCACTTCCAAGGTATCGTGAAAGATCCCCTCATTGGAAAAAGCCGCAATCGAAGTCGTCCCCATGACAATGCTATGGGGAAACCGTGCCTGCATCTTTTGGCTGGTCTCAGCAAAAGCGGCCACCGTCGTCGTAAACCAAACAAACTTTGCCTGCGTCATGGTCTGGCAAGCCTGGCTGATGGCATTGTCCACCGGCGTTGCCTGACTGCGTCCAATTTTGTATTCCATAACATTCTCCTCTATCCCACACAACTATATGGGGATATTTCGCTTATCTGCATGTTTTTTCCTGCTGCCTGCCAGCTTGTTTTCCATACAATCCGCAAAAATTTTACCCAAAGCCCAACTTTTCCCTGTGAAGATGCACGGAAATATGCTATACTTTGTCTCTGATCAGATTATGGAAGGAGCATTCCCATGTTTCTATACCAAAAACTGCGCCAGAATCCGGATTTGACCGTGGCGCTTGTTTTTGCCCTGCTTACCAGTTTTATCGCGCCGCCCAGCCTCACAGAAATCGGGACGCGGCTCAATATCCCCCTGCTGGGGCTCTTGCTATTCTTGATGTGCATTGTGGCAGGCCTGCGGCTCAGCGGTTTCTTCGCCGCAATTTTTCAACAGCTGTTCAAAGGCAATGCCTCCGGCCGTTCATTAGGACGATTCTTTATCTTCAGCTGCTATTTCAGTTCCATGTTCATCACCAATGATGTGGCCCTGATTATCTTTGTGCCGCTGGCCATTATGGTCTTTACCGAGGCCCGGCGCATCCGCCTTATCGTGCCCACCGTCTGTTGGCAGACCATTGCGGCGAACTTAGGCAGCATGCTCACGCCGATTGGCAATCCGCAGAATCTCTTTATCTACTCCCATTACGGGCTGGAACCGCTGGAATTTCTAGCCATCACCGCCCCCATTGTCCTGCTCAGCGGCGCGGCCATCTACCTTGCCACGTATACGCTGACGGACTGTGATGTACATCTGCCAGCAGCGCTGGAAGCCCGACTCCCTTGGCAAAAAATTCTGCCCCTGCTATTGCTGTTCAGCCTTTGCCTGCTCCATGTGGTGCATCTGTTGGATTTTTCCCTGCTGGCCGTTATCGTCGTGCCTGCCCTGGCCCTGCTGAATTACCGTCTTTATAAGGAGGCAGATTACAAACTGCTGCTGCTCTTTGCCCTCTTATTTATCGGCGTGGGAAACCTCAGTCATATCGAAGTGTTCCAAAGCTGGCCTGCCAAGATGTTAAACGGTCACGAGTTCTGGGTATCCCTGCTACTGAGCCAGCTCCTCAGCAATGTTCCCGCCACGGTGCTCTTAGCCAACTACACAACCGCTTACACGCCCCTGCTGTTGGGCGTGAACATCGGCGGTCTGGGCACGATTATCGCCTCCATGGCCAGCGTGATTTCCTTCAAGGCGTACCTGCAGACCCGCTTCAGCAAGCCCGGCTATTACCTGCTGACCTTCACGGGCAGTAATCTGGCGGTATTGGCCTTGCTTCTGCTTTATTATCATATCTACATGACCTATGGCGATATGCTGGCACAACTCCTATAACGTGAAAACGACAAGCCTTTTGTAATGACTTGTCGTTTTTTCTATTTCTTATGGAATTTTAACCTTGCCATGCTACCATGTTTTCCGGTTACTAATAATTCTACAAGCACGAGGAAAGGATGTTTTATGATGACAAAGGCGGAAAACCGTACCAACTGGGCGGCAGCTCTGGAATCGGCTGAGGATAGCTCCACGCTGAGCGCTGCGATTGGTTTTGGCTTTACCAAAGATGACCTAAGAGAACTGGTGGCCCTGCATCAGGCCGGTAAATATCAGGAAAAAATTGAGGCGCTGCTGGTGGAATGCAATTTCATCTCCTTCTGCTGCTGCCTGATGAATAAGGAA
The DNA here is from genome assembly GCF_000701565.1 of Selenomonas sp. FC4001. NCBI lineage: Bacteria > Bacillati > Bacillota > Negativicutes > Selenomonadales > Selenomonadaceae > Selenomonas > Selenomonas sp. FC4001. The sequence continues at coordinate 117,605 of NZ_KL370793.1, forward strand.
TATGCAGAAGCCATAGAAATGGAAGAACTTAACGAAGCAGACTGATATCTCCTTCCTTGAACTTCATCATCATGTGATTGGTCAAACTCCAATCATCCGTCTGGCCCTGGATGTCTTCGCGCTTCATCCACAGGGCCTCTTTTAATTCGCTTTTATCCATGCGGATGGTGGTATCGCCATCCACCTCACAGTAAAAGCCGACAATCAAATCCTGCACACTGCCCCAGGGCTGAGATTTATAGTAGCGGATATTCTTGACCTTGAGGCCCGTTTCCTCCATGACCTCACGGGCCACACATTCTTCCAGCGTCTCGCCAATTTCCACAAAGCCTGCCACCAGGGCATAGAAACTCATGCTGCGTTTGGCATATTTCGTCAGCAAAATGCTGTCGCCATTGATGACACCGACCACCACCGCCGGATTGATGCGGGGATAAACTACATGACCACAGTCATCGCATTCCAAGGCCCGCTCATCAGCCGCATAAGCCATCAGATGGCCGCAGCGGCCGCAAAAATGATTATCCTCATACCAGCGAATGAGATGCCACGCTGTGTAAGCCGCATACATAAGCTCCTGCGGCCCCTGCAGCTCATAGCGGATTTCTCGCAGCGTCTTATAGGCATAGCCCTCCAATGGCTCTACATGACTTCCCACCCCATGGTACACGCCATGGCCGTCCAGCGAAAACAAATACTGATACATGTACTTATTCGAGCGGATTTCCTGACGCTTGGGAAAACGCATCTTTCCCGGCTCCCCAGATACCATCAAGCCATCCTGATTTGCAAAGATGATGATATCATCCTTCCAGGGCTCGGCATCGGGCAAAAACGCATTATCCAATTTATACGGCGTAATTTCATGAATCACAGCTGTACACTTCCTTCTTTCGCTTTATTAAGTTTCACGCTACTTCCATCACCTATTATACGCCTAATCGGCCCGCAAGTAAAAAATTACTGTCAAGCTGTAAACATACATTTGACAATTCCGTACGATATTCACTATACTAGTTAAGTTAGTTATTTCTTGACAAAGGATGATGAATCTATGGAACAAAATACAACGCAGCCTAAGCCGCGTGCTCTCGCGCTGCTGCCCATACTGGTCTTTCTCGTGCTCTATCTGGGCGCAGGCATCTGGTATGAATACATCGCACCGGTAGAAGGACAGATGGGCTTTTATGTCATGTCCGTGGTGGTGGCCTTCGGTCTGGCCTTGATTGTGGCCTTTATGCAGAACCGCAAGCGCCTCTTTGTGGATAATATACAGCTCTGCGCCAAGAGTATCGGCGATGTGAATATCACCATCATGCTCTTTATCTTCCTGATGGCCGGTGCCTTCAGCGGCATCGCCAAAGCCGCAGGCGGCGTGGAAAGCACCGCCCATCTGCTGCTGAATTTCATACCGGGAACCTTTGCCATCCCCGGTCTTTTCCTCATTGCCTGCCTAATCTCCATGGCCATGGGCACCAGCGTTGGCACCATTACCGTTCTTGTGCCTATCGCTACCTCGGTGGCCCAGAATGCTGACCTAGGCCTGCCCCTGACGGTGGCTTCCGTGGTGGGCGGCGCCATGTTCGGCGACAACCTCTCCTTTATCTCGGACACGACCATTGCCGCCACGCGCACCCAGGGCACACGCATGCAGGATAAGTTCTATGCCAACCTTAAGCTGGCCCTGCCCGCAGCCTTGGTCACGCTGGTCGTGCTCATTTACCTGGCACTTTCCGGCGGTACGGCGGACTTAGGCCATTTTGACTACTCCCTGCTGCTGGCTCTGCCCTATTTTCTCGTGCTGATTATGGCCCTTATGGGACGCAATGTGTTTCTGGTTTTAGGCACAGGCATTGTGCTGTTCTTTGGTCTGGGACTTGCCACCGGCACCACTGACCTGTCCAAGGCATTTTCCGCCATGGGCACCGGCACCAACGGCATGTTTGAAACCATGATTGTCACCATCCTAGCCGCATCCATCAGCGCCCTCATGCGGGACGGCGGCGGCTTTGAAGCACTGCTCGCCTTTATCCGCAAGCACTTCAAGGGCAAAGGCGGCGGCCGTCTAGGTATCGGCCTCTTAACCATCCTGATGGACGTAGCTACCGCCAACAATACCGTAGCCATTGTGGTGGCCGGCCCCATTGCCAAGAACATCAGCGAGGAGTACGGCATTGCCCCGCGTGAAAGTGCCTCCCTTCTCGATACCTGTTCCTGTATCGCACAGGGCATCATCCCCTACGGTGCGCAGCTCCTGATTGCCTCGGCCATCGCCGGCATCACCAGCCTCAGCATCATTCCCTATCTCTTCTATCCCTTCTTTTTAGCTCTGGCCGTCCTCCTCTGGATTGCCTTGGATGCACGGAAAAAATAAGCATTTGTTCGCATAAAAATGTCCCCCATAAGCTGATTCCACATCAGCCTTATGGGGGACATTCCTTATTCAGGTCAGTAAGATGGCCAGCGCGATAGCCGTCAGGACCACGCCCTGAACAATACCCAGAATACGATTTATGTTTTTGCAGCCCAGAATGAAGCTGCGCACTCTCCCTGCACAAAGGGCAATGAATGAAAAGATAGCAAAGGCCTGCAAGGCAAATACTGCTCCCAGCATGGCGATATGCCAGCCTACCTGCTCACTTGCCGTATCCACAAACTGCGGCAGAAAAGCCAAAAAGAACAGCAAGACCTTGGGATTCAAAACATTCATCAGCACGCCGCGGCGATAGATGGCAAGATAGGGCGCGCCTTCCCCGGCCTCGCCCAGTTGCAGTTCGCCGTGCTCACGGAAAGCCTTTCCCGCCAGATACAGGAGATAGGCTGCCCCCACAAATTTCAACACCGTAAAAGCCAGCGGAGAACTTTGCAACAGTGCCGCTACCCCCACAATGACCAGAGTGGTATGAAAGACTATGCCGCTGGCGAGTCCTGCACTTAAAGCCACACCACTTCTGGCACCGCTCGCAAGGCTCTTGGCCAGCAGGTACATATTGTCCGGCCCGGGGGCTAAAGTCAGTATCACGGAAGCGGTCAAAAAATAAAACAGAGTATTTATTTCCATAAGCTCTCCCTCTCGTGTATAATAGTAAGGTGTGTTTTAACAAAGGAGCTGATTGATTTGTATATCGAATATATTACTTTAGGTGCGGTACTGCTGCTCAGTTATCTGGGCCATAATATGACCGTTGTCTATGCCACCGCCATTGTACTCGGGCTGAAAATACTCGGACTGACTACGGCCCTCAACGCCCTGGGTTCCCAGGGCCTCAACTGGGGCATCATCATTTTGACCGCCGCCATTCTCGTGCCCATTGCCAACGGCACCATCACCATCCAGACCATGCTCGATGCCTTCCGCACCCATGCAGGCATCATCGCCATTGTTGCGGGACTCTTGGCCGCCATTGCCGGCGGTGGCGGTGTTGAGCTCTTGAAAAACACGCCGGATGTGATTCCCGCCCTGATTATCGGCACCATGGCAGGCGTTCTGCTGTTCCACGGCGTAGCTGTCGGCCCGCTGATTGCCGGCGGCCTGACCTATTTCATCCTCTGGCTCATGAAAGCCTTTACCTGATGCCGTTGCGGAAAGCGGCGTTGCCCATGCAGTAGGTCGTGCAGATAGCCACAGCCAAAGCATCGGCAGTATCGTCAGGCTTGGGCGGCTCCGGCAGGTGCAAAAGTTTCGTCACCATGTAGATGACCTGCTTCTTATCGGCCTTGCCATACCCCGTCACATCCTGCTTTATCTGCATCGGCGTGCGCTCCACGATGGGAATATTGTTTTTCGCCGCCGCGAGCAGCACGACACCGCGCGCCTGCCCTACGGGGATGGCCGTCGTGACATTGCGGTTGAAGAATAGTTTTTCAATCCCCATAATATCGGGCTTGTATTCCTTCATCAGCGCATCGAGTTCGTCGTAAATCTTGACCAGCCGGTCTTCCATGCGCATCTTGGGCGAGGTGAATACCGAACCATATTTTATCGGGATAAGACGGCTGCCGCGGGATTCTACCAAACCAAAACCGCAGATAGCCGTACCGGGGTCAATTCCTAGTGCTAACATTAATATCCTTTCCTTGATACAGAAAATGGGCTCTTACGAGCCCATTTTTTATGCTTTAGTCTTCGTCCGTTTCGTAGTTGCTGTACACGTTCTGAACGTCGTCGTTGTCTTCCAGAGCGTCTTCGAGCTTCTGCATCTTCTCGGCATCTTCACCGGACAGTTTTACGGTGTTTTCCGGAACCATGGTGATTTCAGCGGAAGCCGTTTCGATACCCTTTTCAGCCAGAGCAGCTTCGATAGCGTCAAAAGCATCCGGTTCAGCGGTGATTTCGAATACATCGCCTTCGTCCTTCATGTCATCTGCACCAGCTTCGAGCACGATTTCCATGAGTTCGTCTTCGTTGTCGAACACTTCTTTTTCCACAACAAAGATGGCCTTCTTGTTGAACATCCAGCCTACGCAGCCGTCCTGACCGAGGTTGCCGCCGAACTTGGAGAACAGGTGGCGCACATCAGCAGCCGTACGGTTGCGGTTATCCGTGAGGATGTCGAGCATAACAGCCGTACCAGCCGGGCCGTAACCTTCGTAAGTGAGTTCTTCGTAGTTGCTGCCTTCAGAAGCGCCGAGGCCCTTCTGGATAGCGCGGTTGATGTTGTCCTTCGGAATGTTGTTGGCCTTGGCCTTGGAAAGAGCCAGCTTCAAACGCATATTGCCCGTGGGGTCACCGCCGCCCATGCGTACGGCAATGGTGATTTCACGGCCGATTTTCGTGGTGATACGACCGCGGATGGCGTCGTTGGCGCCTTTTTTACGTTTAATGTTGGCCCATTTGGAATGTCCTGACATGCAAAATTCGCTCCTTTTGCTTATTTACCCTCGTCTGAGGAAAAATTCGTTAATAACTCTAACAGTATACTACGATTCGGCGTTATCGTCAAATCAGCCTACTCGATAGTGACGAATTTATAGCCTCATATTTATTTCTGCCGGGAGCAAATGAAAAACCGGCACCAAAGGGCATTGCACAGCAGCAAAGCCGCCACCAGCAGAAAGAGATTGCGGATACCGATGCTAGCAGCTAACTGCCCGCCCAAGAAACCACCGGTGAACATCCCGATAAACTGCGCCGACTGATTGATGCCGAAAATCCTTCCCATCAACGCCGGCGGAGTTAACTGACGAATGAGGTTATTGGTCGATGGCATAAGACCGGCAATGGCTATGCCATGGAAGAACCGCAAAACTCCCAGCTGCCAAGGAGCGGTTACCATGCCCTGCGGGATGGAAACCAGACCTGAAAGCAGCAGGCAGGAAAACAAAATGCGGGCCGAACCGATGCGGTCAGCCAGTCGGCCAAGCTTTGAAGCAAATATCATACTGGCCAGGCCTGTGGCCGAGAATATCGCCCCCGAGATAATGGCCAGATGTTCGACGTTACCGGCAATCTCCTGCACATAGACCGTGAGAATCGGTGCGGCACAGGACAGGGAGAAGTGCAGCAATACGGTCGTCAGGAAAACGCCGAGAATGATGTTATACTGTGGCAGTTCCCGAAAGGATGGCAACTCGCCAGCCACAGCTTTTTCACCTGCAGGCTGTCTTGTTTCGCTGAGCTGCGTCAATGCCAAAAAGCCCAGCAGGCAGCATGAGCCAATCAGCAGAAAGGAATTGCGGAAGCCAATTATTTCACTGAGCCAGCCGCCAAAGATAGGCCCCATGAGCCCGCCGGATACCTGTGCGGTAAAGAACATGCCCATGGCCCAGCCTGACCGGTCCTTCGGTGTTTCCTGTGCCAGCAGCGGAATAACCGCCGCCTGAAAGCCGCTCAGACAGCCTTGCAATAGGCGCAGCGCCACCAGATGCCATACACTTTGCGCAAAGCCCATACCAATCATGATGAGCCCCAGCCAGCCGGAGGCACGCAGAATCATCGGCTTTCTCCCCCAGCGGTCCGAAAGCCTGCCCCATATGGGCGAAAAGATGGCCAGGCTGATAAAATTACAGCCAAAGACAATCCCGGACCAACGGGCCACATCCGCAGGATTATCGACGCCGAGCTCAGCAATATACAGCGGCAAAATCGGAGCCATCTGACTCATGCCGATGGATACGATGAAGGATGCAATACAACATATATAAAGATTTTTCTTCCAGAGTGGAATGGTCGCTGCCATGAAAAGCGCCTCACTTCTCCCGCAATGGCCGGATTTTTTCAATCAGCTCGATAACGGCATCTTTGGCCTTGCGATTGTATTTTAACTTGCTGACACCCTCGTGGTTTTGCTTATAGGCTTCGTAGTCTGTGACGAGGGATATTTTATCGCCTTTCCTAAAGGTATTCAATATGGCCAGCACATCTTTTTTCTGTGCGCACCATTCTTTCGTGAAGCTGTTAATCTGCTGCGCGATAATTTCCTCGATACGGGTTTCAATCACCGTCATGGCATCAAGGCCCTTATATTTCAGCGGGTCTTTCTTCATATCTTCCCAGAAGCCGCCAATGACATCAGCCAGCGCCGGATTCGTTTCACGGAGTTTATCGATATGGCTGTCAATGGCAGTATCTTCGATAGGCTCTACAATAAGCTCATCTTCCCCAGGCATATAGTTCTGAATCAACGACACGATATAACGGTAGTCAATAGTCACGCTGCGGATATTCTCAATCTCATAGCCGATATCCACCACCACAGGCTCCTCATCACTCGTCGGCGTTTTGAGTTCTTCAATGACATTATGATACTTGCCGCCGTATTCTGTCAGACTCTCCTTCACAATGCCATAATCGCTGAACTCCTTGTCCTCCCATTCCTGATAAACCTGAATCTCACCGCTGAGGCGGTCAACTTTCTGAAAGGCCTTGGCAAATTTCTGCATGGCGCTGCGGTCGCCCATAATCGTTTCCACAGTCTCGGGCGTTGCCGCAATGCTTTTGAGTTCTGCCAGTGCATCCTTAAAATCCTTTTCGATTTCCGCAAAGGTCGGCGCGCTGACTTCCTTTGTGCCGCCGTTACTGTACAGCAGCAATGCACCATCCACAGCCGTTTGGTACTGCGCCGACCGCTGGAAAATCACCACCATTCCATAGCGTTTGCTCTTGTCAAAAATGCGGTTGGTGCGGCTGAAAGCCTGAATGATATTCTGCGGGGCCATCGGCGGGCGGTCTACAAAGAGAATAGCGCAAGGCGGCGCATCAAAACCGGTCAGCAAGCGGTCAACCACAATGACAATATCCAACTGTTCTTTCCGCTGTTTATAACGCCCCTTCTTCCTGGCCAAACGGTCATTGAGATTGGTGTTGTAGGCCTGCAAACTATCCAGCGCGAATTTCGTGCCAAACATTTCGTTGTAATCGGCCAAAGATTCCTTCATGGCCTGCTGATTGGCAAGCGAATCTTCGTCGTTTTCCGTCACCGTATAGGTAATGGCAATCTTGGGGAAGTCCACACACTTCTCCCGAATGGAGGGCGACACATTCCCGCCCGCAATGAATTCCTTGAACAGTTGATAGTACCGTTGGGCAATCTCAATGGAAGACACAGTAAGAATCGCCTCATAAGCCTCCCCTTGCGGGGCATTCAGACGAAACTTGCCCGCCGCCTTGTTGATGATGTACTTCACCACGCTGCGACGATGTTCGTCATTATCGTAAATATCGACGCCTGTGTTCTTATAATAAGCCGCAAAAACCTTTTCCTCCAGCTTGTCCGGCTCCATATTGGCCAGTTCATCAGCACTGGCCACCTGCAATTTCTCACCAAGTTCCAGCAGCTGGTCATGGGACACAGAATCCTTGTAATCAATCTGGAACCCCAGAACGGCATTATTATGCAAGGCCTCCTTGATGGTGTAATTGTGCAGACAGGGGCCATACAGCGCTTCCGTAGTACGCGCCAAATCCCCTTTGCGCTGACGCTTGTTTTCATCAAAAATCGGCGTACCGGTAAAACCGTACCACAGGGAATTGCTAAAGAACTTCTGCAACTCCCGCTGGGTTTCCGGCGTGACCGTGCGGTGGCATTCATCCACTACAAAAGCAATGCACATCCCATGAAGGCGCTTTGCCGTGGCGGAATCCTTCTTCGCTTCACTATTGTAGCGCTTCATGATAATCTGCATCTTTTGGATGGTGGTGACAATCACCACGCGGTCTTTGTTTTTGAGCTTTTGCAGCAGGTCATGGACATTATCGGTTTCGTCCACATCAATGATGTCATTTTCCGCATAAGCCTTGAAGGAAATGGAGGTCTGCTGGTCGAGGTCTTTACGGTCAATGAGGAAAATGGTCTTGTCAATCCCCGGAATCAAAATGAGATTCTTGGCCACCGTGTAGGAGGTTAACGTCTTGCCGGAACCCGTCGTATGCCAGACAAAGCCCGACTCCTGCCGCTGGGAGGACTGCTTGACGGCTTCAATGGCATGCACCTGATAGGGCCGCAGCAAAATCAGCTTATGACGCTCCGCATCCACCACACTGTAATGGCCCACCATCTCATGCGCTTCAGGAATCCGCAAAACTTCCTTGGCAAATTCCAGATAATTTTCCACCGGCTCATTGTTCTTGTTAACCCACGAAGTCAAAAAACGCTCATTGAGGTTTGAGCCGGTATCGGCGGCAATATAGCGGGTGTTGCTGCCATTGCTGATGACAAACATCTGCACCATGCCAAAAAGCCCGCGGAATTTCCCTTCCAGACTGTATTTCTTTATCTGACGGAAAGCATCCATATAGGGATGGTCCTGGTTCTTGAGTTCAATATGAATCATGGGCAGGCCGTTAATCAGCAAAGTCACATCAAAGCGGCGCTCACGGTCATCATCATCCTGCTTGTCGGAAACAAACTGGTTGATGACCTCATAAGATGACCTGCCCCCGGCGATTTCCCGATTGCTGACCGCCATAAGGTGGATTGTGCCTTTGGCCGCATCCTCGCGCGTCAAGGGAATGACCGCCTCACCATTCTCCCCCGCCAGCCACAAAGCCGCCTTGTAAGGAGTCTTGGCCACATCCAGCATATATTCCCGAATCTGATGAAACTCGGCATTCGTTACAGGCTCACCATCAAGCACAGCAAGATTGTTCTGATTCAGCTTCGTCCGGAAATTTGCCCAAAGGGATTCCTCGTCTACAATATCCTTGCGATAAGTCCATTGGGAAACATCCCCCGTGAGCTGCTTAATCAGCGCCCATTCCATCGACACTTCACTTGGTGCCATGCACATTCCTCCTGCTACGTTATTCTTCTTTTGCCAAAGGAAGTTCCTGCAAGCGCAGTTCCTTTTTCAATTCTTCCTCAGTTGGCATATACGACAAATACTTGGAAGCATATATCTGCGTGTTACTGTCATCCCCTAAAGTATATTTAATTACCGCTTCATTTTTCTCAGCACACAAAACAATTCCTATAGGGTCATTATCTCCGTCAATTTTCATATTACGCTTATAATAATTAACATACATTTGCATTTGTCCCATATCCTGATGTTTTACCTTGCCTAACTTCAAGTCAATAAGGACAAAGCACTTTAATATATAATTATAGAATACCAAATCAATATAAAAGTGGTCACCATCCAGGTCTATATGTTTCTGTCGGGCAACAAATGAAAAACCACGTCCCAACTCAAGCAAAAATTCTTTTAAGTGCTCGATGATTCCTTGCTCTATATCCTTTTCATGAAAATTAGGCGAAGATTTCAAATTAAGGAATTCCAATACATACGGGTCACGAATAAAATCCGTATACGCCACATCAGATTCGTCTTTAGGAGCCATCTGGGGAAGATTTTTAGTTTCTTCCTGTATTGATAATGTTCGCTGATACGCAAGAGTTGATATTTGTCTTTCCAACTCCCTTACGCTCCAACGTGAGGCAGCGCACTCTTTCTCATAATATGTTCTTGCCTCTATATTATTTACCCTCATCAGCAGTCTATAATGCGACCAGCTCAAATGTGAACACAGTGTGTTCGCATTTGGAAAAGCCAGATAAAACTGCCGCATCATCTGCAAATTTCTGACAGAATAGACCTTCCCAAATTCAGCCGTTAACTTCTCCGAAACTTGTTGCAATACACCTTTGCCATATTCCGCCTGCTTACCGTCACAAGCTTTATCCAACTGCTGACCAATTTCCCAATATATCTGCACCATGCCAGTATTTACGGCCTGTTGTACCTTATACTGTACATGGATTATACTTTGTCTGATTTCACCGTAAATATACTGCGATACTTTCTCAATTTCATTCATACCGATTCACCCCCAATGCCTTTATTTTTTAGGAAACATATTTTGCAACATATACTTCTTGATTTCTTTAAGGGTATCATGCCTACGCTGATGAAGGGTGATAAGATTGTCGAGATTGGAGAAATATGCACCTATTTTTCCCTGTTCTCCCACTGACTGGGGTAAGACCATCTTGGTGTCTTGCAAAACACCTTTAGATATAGATATCACCTTAACTCCTTGCATAAGTGGTCGTAGTTGAGCATGATAAGAATTAGAATTCATGTAATACCCCAAGAACTTAGGAGCATACCTCTGCCTAGGACGACAAGGGATAGTGTGTAATCCCGAAATCAGTTTCTTGCCTTGTGCCCCAACTATCTCCGTACACTTACCTACAGTCTCGTCTTCTGCAGTGTCTGCAATTATAATATCTCCATCCTGCAAGAATGAATTACTGAATTTATCCACCAACTTTTTATCGGATATATAAGGTAGTTCTTCTGTTGTAGCATCAACATAATCGCCAAACTTGACAAGAATATCGCCATAATGAATGTTCTGTGCTTCGCCCTTCTCGTAGTTTAGGTCAGCTCTTGAAAGAGTATTATTTGGTAATCCATCAAACACTTCATGGAACTTCCGCTGTTCCCAATCATCAGTGAACCCAGCAAAGCGAATCTCTGGAACTTTTTCGCCTTTTTTCGGAAACATTTTTTGAAGCATATACTTCTTTACTTTTTGCAGTTCATCACACTTTCGCTGGTGCAGAGTAACAAGGCTATCCAACTGCTTAAAACAATCAGCAATCTTGCCTTGTTCTTCATAAGAAGCTACATCAACTACAAACTCTTGCATATCTGACGCAAGAATATGTTTTATTGTATTGCCTGTTGTAATGTTATCAATTTTCTTCTTTGCTTTGTCAGTCTGATATTGATAATTCAAGAAATATGGTTCTATTGGAGCCTTCAGATTTCTAAACATTATAAGCGCATGAGCCGCCGTATTATCTAATTCTTTAGGAATTACAGCCGCATGACCAACATGTCCAGATTGAACCATAACCATATCACCAGCATGTAACCATTTATCTTTCTGTCGCTCATAGAACTCATCGTTTATAAATATCTCTGAGTTATGGTTTATCTGCCCATCTTTTACGTTATTGGATTCAAGATAGAAGTGTCCTTCTTCAACATAGTATGGAGTAGCTGTACCAACAAAAGCATTTCCAATATCCTGATATATGTCCGATAACTTTTGCTGTCCCCAATCATCCGTAAATCCCTTAAATCTAATTTTAGGTGTGCTCATCTTCACACCCCCTGTATGATTTTGCCCAGTTCCGCCAATGCCGCTCTTGCGTCTGCATCATCACTGGTCAACTCATTCATCATGGCCAGCAGTTCATGATTGGCAGTTTTTATCTCGGCATCAATCTCCTGCAAATTGGCACATACTGCTTTGAGGTCAACCTCCGGCTCGGGTTCACTGGTATCCACATAGCGGGGAATATTGAGGTTGTAGTCATTTTCCTTGATTTCTTCAAAGGTGGCCAAATGGGCAAACTTGTCCACATCCTTGCGCTCATCATAAGCCGCCATAATCTTGTCAATATGCTCCGCATCCATGAAGTTCTGGGCCTTTTCCTTGCGGAACTCCTTTGACGCGTCAATAAAGAGCACATCACGGTTCACATGGCCTTTTTTCAGCACGATAATGCAGGTCGGAATGCCCGTATTGAAGAAAATCCCCGCAGGCAGGCCGATAACCGCATAGATATTGCCATCTTCCAGCAGGTGTTTACGGATTGTCCCCTCTGCAGCCCCGCGGAACAGAACGCCATGCGGCAGGATAATGCCCATTGTGCCGTTTTCTTTCAGATGATAGAAGCCATGAAGCAGGAAGGCAAAATCAGCCTTTGACTTCGGCGCCAGCTTTTCATAACGCTGGAAACGCGGGTCAATCAAGAAACCTGCCGCCGCGCTCCAATGCTGACTGTATGGAGGATTCATCACGGTAGCATCATAGTTCGTCGGCTCCTCCGTGGGCCAGTCAGCCCCCAAGGTATCGCCATTGCGGAAATGCTGATACTGGAAGGGCACATTATGCAGAATCATATTCATGCGGGCCAAGTTGTAGGTGGTATGCGAGATTTCCTGCCCGAAGAACTGAATGCCATTGCGGCAATCCTCGTTAATAAACGCGCGGGCATGTAAAAGCAGGGAACCTGAACCCATGCACGGGTCATAAATGGAAAAAGCCGGCTCCCCTTCTTTGCCTTTGGTCACAATACGGGTGATAAGCTCCGAAACAGCCTGCGGGGTATAGAACTCCCCGGCCTTTTTCCCGGACCCCGCCGCAAACTGACCAATCAGATATTCATAAGCATCACCGAGCGCATCCGCGCCATACTGCGTAAAGTCAATATGAGCCAACTCCTTCATCACATCCGAAAGCATAGCATTGCGCTTTGCCGGAGTGGTGCCAAGGCTTTTGGAGTCAATATCAAAATCCTCGAACAAATCCTCATAGAGCTTCTGCCCGCGAATAGCTTCACCGCCCTGCTCAATATCCCGCATGGCCTGACGCAGATGGTCGGTGGTAAAAGTCTTGTTGTTGATTTCATTGTACAGCGCCGTAAATGTATACTGCGGCTCAATCGCAAAACTGTAATTTTCCTCCAACTCGGCCTTCAAATCATCCCAATCCTCACCTTGACGGGCTTCCTCATATAACTGCTGCGCTTCATCAAGACTTTCCGGCTGGCGGTCTTCCAACAAGTCAACCACCGTATAAAGCTGACGGTCAGACAGATACTTATAAAAAATCATGCCGAGAAGATAATCCTTGTATTCGTCCGCGCTCATCGTGCTACGCATAACATTAGCTGCGTTCCATAACGCCTGATTCAATTCCTGTGATGCCATATCTCTATCATTCCTTGCCTTAATTAATCAGAATCTTATACCATTGGTATCTATTATACTAGATTTATTCTTTGTTTTCAAAAAAGCGACAGCCTCCGTTCCCCAACGAATGGCTATCGCCTTTTGTTACGCTCACATACAGCTTCAATAATCCGCTCCTGTATATTACCGCCATTTCACCGCCAATCACCGCCATTTTTCTCCGAACTTTCTCCGAACTTCACCGAACTTTTATCTTAAGCGACATCTTGAGCGTCACCTTGGGCGTCATCTTGAGCGTCATTCTTTCCCTCAACGTAATATGACACCTCACGCTCGATGACAGCAGACAAAAAGGGATTATTCCTGCGCTAGTACACGCTGCGCGTGTAGATCGCTTAGGAATAATCCCTCTTTGCCTGCCGAAGTTACAACAGCACTATTTTCTTAGATAATTTCACTTTACAATATCCCGATACATTTCCGGCCGCCGGTCGCGGAACAGCCCCCAGCTCAAGCGGTCTTTGGCGTATTGGTCGAGGTCAAAGGAAGCGGTCAAAACCTGCTCATCCGCACGGTTCGCTTCCGCGATAATCTCCCCCGTGTTATCCGTGATAAAGGATGAACCATAGAAGCTCAGCGACGAGGACTGGGCACCGTTTTCTGCACAGGGTTCCACTTTCTCTACGCCAATGCGGTTAGCCGCCATTACGGGCACGAGATTGCTGCCGGCATGGCCCTGCATACAGCGGCGCCAATGGGGCATGCTGTCGGTTTCCAGAATGGGTTCAGAACCGATGGCCGTGGGATAGAGCAGGATTTCTGCTCCCTGCAGCGCCATGGCACGGGCAGCTTCGGGGAACCACTGGTCCCAGCAGATGCCTACACCTACCTTGCCATAGCGGGTATCCCAGACCTTGAATCCCGTGTTGCCCGGCGTGAAGTAGAATTTTTCCTGATAGTAATGGTCGTCAGGAATATGGGTCTTGCGGTAAACGCCCAAAACCTCACCATCGGCATCGAGCATGGCAATGCTGTTAAAGAGCCGCGTGCCATCCTTTTCATAGAAACTGATGGGCATAGCCACGGCCAGTTCTTTGGCGATGGGCTGGAAATGCCGCACGGCCGGATTTTCCTCTACGGATGTGGCATAATCATAGAAATCATACTGCCGCTGCTGGCAGAAATAGGGCCGTTCAAAGAGCTCCGGCAGCAGGATTATCTGTGCGCCCTGCTCCGCGGCTTTTCGTACCAGTTGTTCAGCCTTGTTTATATTCTCACTTACACCTGCCACCATCTGCATTTGAATGGCGGCAACGGTTACTTTGCGCATTATCTCACCTCGTGTCTCTGCGTGATGGAAGGAATCTGCTGGGTCAGGCAATGGAAGTTGCCGCCGCCCACGATTACAGCTCTGGCAGGCAAGGGCACCACTTGGCGCTCTGGGAAACATTCTCCTAAGATACGCCGGGCCTCCCTGTCCATTTCATCACCGAACTGCGGCAGAATGACCTTGCCGTTGCAGAGATAGAAATTCACATAGCTGGCCGCCAGTCGTTCCCCCGGCTCCCGCCTGTCCTCACCTTCCTCGAAGGTAAAGCTGTTTGCTTCTTCCGCGGTGATGCAGACAGGCTTCTTGGGGATGGGCAGTTTATGAATGATAAACTTACGCCCCTTGGCGTCCGTAGCTGCTTCCAATACCGCTAAATCCGCCTGACTCAGCGCAAACTGCGGGTCAGATTTATCCTCCGTCCAGGCCAACAGGACTTCACCGGGCTTTACAAAGGCAAAGACATTATCCACATGCTCGTTGGTTTCGTCATTATAAATGCCCCGTGGCAGCCAAATGACTTTTTCCGCGCCGAGATATTGCAGCAGTTTTGCTTCAATCTGCTCTTTTGACCAGTCAGGGTTGCGCCCTTTGGACAGCAGGCAGGCTTCGGTCACAACGACCGTTCCTTCACCATCCACATGGATGGAGCCGCCTTCAAGCACAAAATCTCCGGCATCATAGATATCGTCATGCAGGGCCGCGCACATCTTCTCCGCCGCCGCATCATCCTGCGCGTAATCCGGGTAAAGGCCGTCAAAATCACCGCCCCAGGCATTGAAGCGCCAGTTGATGCCCCGGCGCCGGCCTTTACCATCAACGGCATAGGTTGGCCCCATATCTCTGGCCCAGGCATCGTCCGTGGGAATCGCCAGATAATGGATATGCTCCTGCGGCAGGTCCTTAAGCATTGCTTCTGCCTGCGCGCGATGCGCCTCATCCACCAGCAGATAAAGCTCCTCCACAGCCGAAATCTCGCGAATCAGCTCCACAAACACCGGCTGCACATCCGCGCCGTTATTCGTCCACGAACCGGGCCGGGTGGGCCAAATCAGGAAAGTTCCTGCATGGGGTGCAAACTCGGCGGGCATATAGAAACCGTCGGCTTTTGGTGTACTATCCTTTATCCTCATGACAATCGTTCCTTAAAGTCCTGATAACCAAACTTTTTGACCAATGTACAGTCACCACTGGCATCCATCTTCCAAATAGCAGGCAGGGCCATGCCGTTGAAGGTATTGTTCTTGACCATGGAATAGATGGCCATATCTTCAAAATAGAGCCTGTCTCCTGGCAGGATTTCCCGGTCAAAGGAATAATCGCCGATAATATCCCCCGCCAGGCAAGTGCAGGAGGAAAGCTTGTAGGTATATGCCTTCTCCCCTGCCTCGCCGGAATCCTTGAGGGGCGGCCGATAGGGCATTTCCAACACATCGGGCATATGGCAGGCAGCGGACGCGTCAAGAAGCAGGATATTTACGCCATGATTGGTCACTGTATCCAGCACTTCTGTAACGAGATAACCTGCATTAAGCGCCACGGCCTCGCCGGGTTCCAAGTAGACTTCCACCGCATATTTTTCTTTGACCTCCTTAACCAGGTCAATCAATAGCTGACGGTCATAATCCGCCCGCGTGATATGATGGCCGCCGCCCATATTGAGCCAATGAATGGAATCTTTTTGCAGCCAGCGACCAAACTTCTGCTCTACGGCCTGCAAAGTCTTGGCCAAAGCATCACTGTTCTGTTCGCAAAGGGTATGGAAATGCAAGCCGTCCAGCAAATTCCAAAGCTGCGGTTCGGCTTCTACCGCCTGGGCAAAATCCTCCGCCGTAACGCCCAAGCGCGAACCGGGTGCACAGGGGTCGTAGATGGCATGCTCCTGTGTCGAGCATTCGGGATTGATGCGCAGGCCAATGCCATGCGTTATGCCCCGCGCCTGCTGGATTCCTTTGACCTTGGCACCAAAGCGGCGCAGCTGGGAAAAGGAATTGAAGATTACATGGTCGCAGATAGCGGCAATCTCCTCGATTTCTTCAGCCCGATAGGCAGGGGAAAACACATGGTTCTCCCCCGCCATTTCCTCATGGCCCAAGCGTGCCTCATAAAGGCCGCTGGCGGTGGCACCGTCAAGGTACCTGCCAATCAGCGGGTACTCAGCAAACATTGAAAAGCATTTCTGCGCCAGCAAGATTTTGCAGCCTGCCTCTTCTTTAACCTGCTGCAAAATCCGCAGGTTGTTCTCTAATGCCTGTTCGTCCACCACATAGGCGGGCGTAGGCACTTTGTCGATTTTCATGCGCATGCCTTAGTCCACCAGCACCGGATTTTCTTCGACCTTCCAGGGCAGGCCCCATTTGTTGAGGGCTTCCATATACGGGTCTGGGTCGAACTCGTCCGTGGTGAATACGCCGGGCTTTTTCCACTGGCCCGTGGCTACGAGCATAGCACCAATCATCGCGGGAACACCGGTCGTATAGGAGATGGCCTGCGAGCCGACTTCCTTATAGCATTCCTGATGGTCGCAGACATTGTAAATGTAGATGGAGCGTTCCTTGCCGTCCTTCTTGCCCGTAAAGATGCAGCCGATATTCGTTTTGCCCTTCGTGCGCGGGCCAAGAGAAGCCGGGTCGGGCAGCAGCGCTTTGAGGAACTGAATCGGCACGATTTCCTGACCGTTGTAATGAATCGGCGTCGTGGAGAGCATGCCCACATTTTCCAGACAGCGCATATGGTCGAGATAGCTCTGGCCAAAGGTCATAAAGAAGCGGATGCGCTTGACTTCGGGCATATTACGGCCCAAGGCCTCGATTTCCTCATGGTGCAGCAGGTACATATCCTTCTTGCCCACACCTTCGAAGTCGTATTCACGCTTGATGCTCATAGCCGGAATCTCAATCCACTTGCCGTTTTCCATATAGGAGCCAGGGGCGGAAACTTCGCGCAGGTTGATTTCGGGGTTGAAGTTCGTGGCAAAGGGATAGCCATGGTCGCCGCCATTGCAGTCGAGGATATCAATGGTGTCGATGGTGTCAAAGTAATGTTTCTTTGCATAAGCGACAAATACGGAGGTTACGCCCGGGTCAAAACCTGTGCCCAAAAGCGCCGTCAGGCCCGCATTCTTGAACTTGTCCTCATAAGCCCACTGCCAGGAATAGTCAAAATAAGCGGAGAAGCCCAAATCCTTACAGCGCTTTTCATAGATTTTGCGCCATTCCGGGTCTTCCGTATCTTCCGGCTCATAGTTCGCCGTGTCGATATAATCCACGCCGGCAGCCAGGCAGGCATCCATAATGGTGAGGTCCTGATAAGGCAGGGCCACATTGAGCACGGCATCCGGTTTATATTCTTTAATCAGCTTGGTCAGAGCTTCCACATCATCGGCATCAATCTGCGCCGTGGTGATTTTCGTCTTCGTCTGCCCCTGCAATTTTTCCTTCAAGGCATCGCACTTGGAAACCGTGCGGCTGGCAATCATGAGTTCGTCGAATACCTCATCATTCTGACATACCTTATGGATGGCTACACTGGCAACGCCGCCGCAGCCGATAATCATCAATTTGCTCATTTTCTTACTTCCTCCTCTGAAAGAATATCCTCAACATATTTGGGCAGCATAAAAGCCCCCTTATGCAGATGGGTCGTATAATACCAGGTTTTGAGTCCGCGCGCATTCCAGCGCTTGTCATCAAAATCCTTCAACGGATGATATTTCTTGGACGCAAAGCCGAACATCCAAAGCCCAGCCGGACAGGTCGGGATTCCCGCCTGATAAACGCGGCTCACCGGAAAACTCTGATAGGCCTTGCGGTGCATGGCGCGGAATGCTGCCTCATCCTCATCATAGAACGGGCTGCCATGCTGATAGACCATAATGCCGTCATCATGCAGGGCACGGTAACAATTGCCGTAAAACTCGCGCGTAAACAGCCCTTCCGTATGGCCAAAGGGGTCAGTCGAATCGTTGATGATGAGGTCATACTTATCCCGGCAGCGCCGCAAAAAGCGCAGGCCGTCCATGTTCGTAATCTTCACCCGGTCATCATCAAAGCCCTTGGCCGTCTCGGGGAAAAACTCCCGCGAAACCTCGATGAACATTTCGTCCGGCTCCACCACGTCAATGGACTCAATCTCTGGGTACTGGGTCAGGACTTTGGCCACACCGCCGTCGCCGCCGCCGATAATCAGCACATTTTTTACGTGGGGATGAACGGCCATGGG
This sequence comes from Selenomonas sp. FC4001, assembly GCF_000701565.1. Lineage (NCBI taxonomy): Bacteria > Bacillati > Bacillota > Negativicutes > Selenomonadales > Selenomonadaceae > Selenomonas > Selenomonas sp. FC4001. The sequence goes on from NZ_KL370793.1 coordinate 136,305, forward strand.
CACATGCACCACCATTTCGTTGTAGATGAATTCATCTGCCTCCGAAAAGATAATTTCGCCATCGAGCACAATCATCCTGCCAAATTCTCGCGATTCAAACACATCAATGCGCTGATATTCACTCTGCTTGGAAAAAAGCTGCTTATCCACCCGCACAGAGGTCTTGACATTTTCCGTATCCATCTGGGAAAACCATATTTCCATGTATCTGCCTCCTTTTGACTGGTCAAACTGACATGTCAAATTGACCGGTCAAATTTCCGTCAAAATGCGCATTTCCTTGCATTCCGGGTCCTGAGTGCCCTGAAGGGAGCAACCCTTTTCCCGGGCGTATTCGATATAGTCCAGGATCTCCTGGGTAATGCGCTCCCCCGGTGTCAGAATGGGAATCCCCGGCGGATAGCACATAAGCATCTCCCCGGCTACCCTGCCTACCGTTTCCTGCAAAGGCAATTTCTCGCCCTGCGCATAGAAGGCCTCCCGGGGACTCATAACCAGCTCCGGCGCAATAAATTCCCCGCAATATAGTTCCTTTTTGTCTGCTGTCGCTGACCGGTCCGCAATATCTTCCAAAGCCCCCACCAGGCGCTCGATATCGCGAATGCGGTCGCCGATGGAAATATAGGCCAGAATATTGCCGATATCCCCGAATTCAATCTGAATATCGTATTCGTCGCGCAGCATATCGTAGACCTCAATGCCCGTCATGCCAATGCCCTGGGTGAATACGGAAAGCTTCGTCACATCAAAGTCAAAGACGCTATCCCCATCGATAAGCTCCCGGCCATAGGCATAGAAGCCGCCGATTTCATTGATTTCCGAACGGGCATACTCCGCCATGGAGCTGACCTTTTCAAAGGACTCTTTGCCATGGAGGGCCAGATTCCGGCGGGACAGGTCAAGGCTGGAAATCAAGAGATACGAAGCACTGGTGGTCTGGGTCAGATTGATAATCTGCTGCACATATTCGGCGTCCACGCCCTTGCCGCAGAGCATGATGGAGCTCTGGGTCAGGCTGCCGCCGGATTTGTGCATGGACACCGCCGCTAAATCCGCCCCGGCTGCCATACCGGAAATGGGCAGATTATCCCCGAAGTAAAGATGGGTGCCATGAGCCTCGTCCACCAGCACCTTCATGCCCGCCTTATGGGCCAAATCCACAATGCCCTTAAGGTCGGAAGCAATGCCGTAATAGGTGGGATTGTTGACAAAGATGGCCTTGGCCTTGGGATGCTGACGGATAGCCCGCTCCACATCCGCCAGCGCCATACCTGTCGCAATGCCAATCTGGTGATTGACCCGCACCGGCACATAAACGGGAATCCCGCCGCAAAGCACCAGGGCATTGATGACGCTTTTATGCACATTGCGCGGCAGCAGGATTTCTTCCCCCGCCCGCACGGTAGCCAGCACCATGGCCTGCACAGCCGAGGTGGTCCCGTGCACCATGAAGAAGGCATGCTGGGCGCCAAAGGCATCCGCCGTCAGTTCCTCTGCTTCCTTGATAACCGAGATGGGATGACTCAAGTTATCCAGCATCTTCATGGAGTTGACATCTACCCCGACGCATTTCTCCCCCAGAAAGTCCACCAGTTCCGGATTGCCCCGGCCCCTTTTATGTCCGGGCACATCAAAAGGAACAACACGCCGTTTGCGCAGCTCTAACATGGCCTCGTAAACCGGCGCCGAATGTTGTTTAATTCGATCCATTTTCCCCTCCAAACATGAATAATCCGATAATTCATACGAATTTATTTTCGTAAAAAAAACCGTCTGGACAAAATTTCTTGGCCCAGACGGTTGGTGTATAGAAGCCATGCAGCACTTGTGGTCATTTCCACTAATCCGTCAGCCCTGCACAGCTTATCATCATTTCGCTATTAGTATATCAATTTCCTTAGGACATTGTCAATGTATCTAATTTGATTGACAGCAATTCATCAATGAACTTCCGGCGTTTGCACCGGCACTGCCTCCGCATTGCCATAGAACTTCAACGCTGTGGCAATGATGAGATTCAGCACGAAGCAAGCTCCGAAGAAGTACAGGGTGTCGGCATAACTATGGGTGTGCTCCCAGAACCAGGCCACGATGGTTGGCCCCACCACACCGGCCATGCCCCAGGCTGTCAGCACCCGGCCATGGATGGCACTGAGCTCCTTGGTGCCAAAGATATCGGAAAGATAGGCCGGCATGCAGGAAAAGCCACCGCCATAGCAGCTGATAATCAGAAACACCAGCATCTGGAACAGCATGGCATCACGGGTGCCTGCCAATAGCCAGAAGGCTGCTGTTTCCAGCGCAAAGAACACCATATAGGTAAGCCCGCGGCCCAAATAATCCGAAAGTGTTGACCAAAGGATGCGCCCGCCGCCATTTAAGAGACCGATAATGCCCACCATGGAAGCTGCCTGTGCCGCATCCATGCCCGTGACCTGCTGGGCCATGGGGGAAGCCACCGCCAACAGACCAATGCCGCAGGTGATATTCACAAAGAATATCCACCAAAGGGCACCGAACTGCCAGGTCTTAATGGCTTCGGCCGCCGTTGCACCATGCTGGAGCTTCTTGACTACAGAACTTCCTTCCGGCAGTACCGGCGGCTGCAGATACATGGCCGACGCGCCAATCAGCACCATATAGACCGTGCCCAGAATCAGGAAATTTTCCACCAAACCGAAGCGAGCCGTCAAATACTGCATCACCGGCCCAGCAAGCAAAGCCGCAAAGCCAAAGCCCATAATGGCGAGCCCCGTGGCAAAGCCGCGGTGATTGGGGAAATACTTGACCAAAGTCGATACCGGCGTAATGTAGCCCACGCCCAAACCAATACCGCCAATCACACCATAAAAGAGATAGAGCAGCGGCAGGCTGTGCAGATAAAAAGCCAGCGCCGTGCCGAACATTCCTGTGCCGAAGAAGGCCATGGACAAAAGACCGCTTTTCTTAGGGCCATGCTTTTCCACAAACCGTCCCAGAAAACCTGCGGACATGCCCAAGAACAGAATAGCCAAAGAAAAGGTCCAGGTCGTTTCCGACAGGGTAAAGCCCATCTCCGCCATAATGGGACGGGTCAGTACACTCCAAGCATAGACGCTGCCAATGGAAATATGAATCCCCACTGCAGCCAGAGCAATCAGCCAACGATTCCGCATGAAAACCATCCTTTCTGCTGTATAAACAGCAACCGAAAAGAGATTTCCGTCCGGCGGGCAAAACAAAAACCGCCTGGACAAAAATCTCTGCCCAGACGGTCGGCCTATCATAACCATGCAGTGCATGTGGTCATTTCCACTAATCCGTCAGCCCTGCATGGCCTGTTTACTTTTGCAATTAGTATATCAGCATCCATAGGATTATGTCAATGGATTTTCTTCTCTTGTCAAAGCGACTGTATAATTGGGAACTATCAGCAAACAAGTAAGCACTACGTAAAACCATATTTTTTTCATGACATGCCCCTTCTTGCTATTCGACCTACTGGCTTTTAAAACAACGATCTAATAATCGACCCAGCAAAATGCAAAATCTTTCACCCCAGGCCACAACCACCACGATAACGACCGACCCAATTACCAGCATTTGCTCCAGATGCGCAAGCTCCACCTTCTGCTCTGGTGTTAGCTTCAATAACATACTGCCCCATTCCAGTCTCCACAGTCCCATACTGTTCACATAGACAAACAAAAGATACTCCAAGACCAGAATCACTACGAGTTTCTTTAGAACAGACACGGCTTTTCCTCCTTTTCCTCTTTCCCCTTTGACAGACCAAACAGGAAATGAGTCACAAAAGCAGGGATACTGCCATCATAGCCAAGATAAAGCAAATCCCGCACGTATTGTACCATATTTTTCGAACAACTTCCACTATTCGCCCATCAGGGCCGCGCCGCCATCTCCTCCACCACCTGATAGAGATAGCCCAGGGCGGAATGCATTTTTTCCAAGGACAAGTCCACGCCATAGCGCTGTTCAAGCTGGCCTATCCCCTGCTCCATGCCGCTCGCCTGTTTCTTGTCCTGCAAATCGGCAAACGAGAGCTGGCGGATATAGTCCTTGCTGAGATTCTGCATGCCCAGACCTATGAGGCGCACCGGCTGGCGCTTTACCTTTCGCAGCAGCTCGACCGCAATTTTGTAAATCTCATAGCCGTCATCGGTACTTTCGCAGGCCTGGGAACGGGTAATGGACTTCATATCCCCATAGGTAATCTTGAGCGTTACCGTCCGGCCATAAAGTCCCCGCTTCTTGAGCCGCTCATCCACATTGCGGGCCAGAATCAGCAGCACATCCTGCAAAAAGGCGAAATTCCGCTGGTCCTTCTGAAAGGTCATTTCCCGGCTCAATGACTTGGCATCGGCGGCATCATAATGAACCACCGGCCGTTCATCCATGCCTAACGCAGAATTGAGGATAAAGCTGCCGTGTTTTGGCCCCAACATTTCCAGCACCTGTTTTGACTTGGCGATGATGTCTTTGACCTTATAAATGCCATAGCCATTTAATTTCTCTGCCGTGCGCTTGCCAATGCCAAAAATCACGCGGATATCCCGCTCGCTAATCAGCTGGCAATACGACTCCCGGTCAGGAATCACAAAAAAGCCGTCCGGCTTCTTCTCCTCGCTGGCAATCTTCGCCGCCGACTTGGAATAGCCGATACCAACGGAACAGGTCAACCCGGTTTCAGCCTTTACCCGGGCTTTTATCAAGAGGCCCAGTTCCTCGGGACTGTGAAAATTCTTTACGGAACGGGTAACATCCAGATAACCTTCATCACAGGCAATGTATTCGGTGACATCTGCATAGGTTTCCCAGATGTGATGAAGTTCGCCGGATATTCGGCGGTATTTTTCATAGTCGCCATGCATAAAGACCGCCTGCGGGCAAAGCCGGTATGCCTCCTTAATATTCATAGCCGAGTGGACGCCAAACTTTCGGGCAATGTAATTGCAGGTGGAGACAACACCGCGCTCATGGGGCATAGCGCCGATAACAACCGGCCGGTTCTTCAGTTTGGGATTGTCCCGGATTTCGACAGAAGCAAAAAATGCATCCATATCCACATGTATGATGACCCGCTTCATAACGACCTCTTTCTTCGCGTATAACTAACTTACACAAAGTGTAACATGAAAGCGCGATTCAGGCAAGGATAATTACACACTGCAACCGTCTCTTTGCAACAATTTCCCCTGCGTAAGCAAGTGATTATGCTCACAGAAAATTTTGCTTGTCGGCAGGAAATCCCAAAGACAGCAACGAATGGTACGACGTCGATGTGCGCAATGTGAGCACCATCATTCTGAACAAGAATGGAACCAACGAATACTATTGATTCGCTTTCGTAAGGAACAATAAGCAGGCAGAAAAGCGGGGCTATGCATAAGTGAGAAGGCACTTATGCATAGCCCCGCTTAGTTCATGATAAAGGTATCCAGTTCATACGTTGTCAGGGGCGAACGGGGAGTAATTTTTCTGTTTTCCGCTAAACGACCCCCTCGCAAAAGAAAGATGTCCAGTTACCTGCGCCGGGCAGGCCAACGGCGCTGCTTTCAGCGTATTTGCTTAGTTGCTTCCTACAGGGGCCGGCCTTCACTTCGTTCAGGCAGTCGCTCCCTACAGAAAAATCACTCCCCGTCCGCCCCAAACTACAGATTATGCAATCGGCGAGAACTCGTTGCTCCCGTTACAAGAACATCGATGTACTTGCCCCGTGTCACTGCGAAAATGCCAACTTATACGGACATTGCTTAGGGTGGAGGTGGTGATGCTTTTCGCCGTGGAACGACTGTCCGAACACAGTGAGGACTGGCCCACAAACGGCATAAACTAAACACTGATATGAATATACGCGCCGCCGGTCTTGCCCGGCGCAGGTAACTAAAAAGCCCATACATTTACTTGTGGGTCATTCAGTGGAACGGCGAAAAGTATTACCACCTCCGCCCCACTGAGCTGTAACCGATTGCATTAAGCTCGCATGGTCACCGCAGCCGCATGACCCCGTACTGCACTTTGCTGTATCGGCCGCCTGCCCGTTCCGTAAATCCCAGCCGGGCAAATTCGCGGCTCTTGCTGGATTCTTTAAGCACCACGCGATGTCTTGCCACGCGACGGGCTTCGGCGATTGTTTCTAAGGTCAGCTGATTTTTATTGGCCACGGGGCGCAAAGGCGCAATGTTCTTGCTTTCCGCGAAGGGATGGCGGAACATGGGGTCAAAGTAGATGACATCCACGGAGTTGTCCGGCTGGGCTTTGAGGTAATCGTAAGCCTCGGTGCAGACGGTTTTCACCCGGCGCATGGCGGCAATCACTGTGTCCGTATCGTTAGTGTAGTTAGCCAAACCATAACCCACCACCGCTTCAATCAGTGGCTGGGATTCCAGGCCCGTAACACTGCCGCTGTCGCCGACCACAGAACTTGCCACAATGGCATCTGCGCCGAAGCCCAATGTGCAGTCAAGCACATCCATGCCCGGCTTTAAGTCCATGGCTTCGGCCATGCGGTCGCCATCACCGAAGCGCAGGTTTTTCAAGCGCAGATGGGCCATATTGGGATGGAAGAAAAGTTCTGCTTCCGGTGTAACGAGGGTCAGCAGTCCTTTTTTTGCCACCAAGGCAAACTTGGCGTCATAACTCTGGCAAAGTTCTGGTATATTCGTGCGCCCGCGTTCGGCGTAGGGAATATTTAACTTCTCTGCCATTTCCCGGGCCAGTTTTTCACTGGGGCGGTTCCATTTGCGGCCAGTGGTCGCTATGGCTGACAATTTATTTTCGTTCAATATCTATCCATCACTTTCTCAAAAGCCAAAGCCTGTCCGCTTGAACATCTTGGCTAAATCTTCACTGCTGAATTTCAAAATCGTCGGGCGTCCATGTGGGCAGGTATATGGAAAGGCCGTTGTCGAGAGCTCATCGAGCAAAATTTCCATCTGCCGCATATTGAGTTCCTCGCCCGCTTTAATCGCTGCCCGGCAGGCAGTTGTCGCCAGGCACGCCTGGCGGATTTCCTTGGCCGTTGTCTCATGCATATTGCCCAAATCCGTCAGGATTTCCCGAATAATATCCTCGGCTTCTCCCACGGGTACATCGGCAGGCACTTCCATCAGGCGGTAGTCAAAGTCGCCTGCCGCCTCCAAATGGAAGCCCAATTTAGCAAAGAGTTCCTTGTTGTCCTCCACCAAGGCTGCTTCTTTGCGGTCAAAGGTCAAAAGCTGATGCACCAAAAGCTGCTGGGAGGGAATGCCATCGGCCATAGCCGAGAGCTTATCAAAGAGAATGCGCTCATGGGCCGCATGCTGGTCGATAATATATAGCCCTTTCAAATCCTGCGCGATGATATAGGTCAAGTCCACCTGCCCAATGGGAATCATGCGCCCCGTATTTTCCACAGGCCGCTCCGCAGTTGACGGGTCAGCAGTTGACATGTCAATTTTTGACGGGTCATTTGACATGTCAGAATTTGACTTGTCAATATTTTGACCATCTGCCACCTCGTCATGGCGCTCAGTCTGCTGATAATGCACCTGCCGCTCCTGCTGCAGCTTAGCCTGCGCTTCGGCAAAGCTTACCGCAGGCTTCACTGCCGGGCGGCTGACTGCTTCATAAATTGTTTTGGGCTGATAGCTGCCGGAATGCACCGGAGCAGCTGGCGCTGTCGGTTCTGGGGAACTGGCGGGCACAAACTGCATGGGCTCCATCGAGTATTCCACTTTGGGCTTTTCCACGACCGCCGCCACTTCCGTGAGATTGCCGGAGCTTGGACGGATGGCGTCTAAGACTGCCTTATAGACGGACTTAAAGATACGGCTTTCGTCCTCGAACTTCATTTCGCTTTTCTGCGGATGGACATTGACATCAATCGTGCGCTGGGGCACTTCGATTTTGAGCACCGTGAAGGGGAAGCCGCTTTTCGGAATCAGCGAGCGGTAGGCATTGTCAATCGCCTTGGCAATGGCGCGGTTCTGAATGATACGGCCGTTGACGATAAAAGTCTGCCAGGTGCGGGAACTTTTGAGCATCGAGGGCTTGGTGATAAAGCCCGAAATTTTCAGGTCTTCGTCCTCCAGATTAAGGGTCAGCAAAGAATCCGCTACCTGCCCGCCATAAATCGCCTGCACGGTATCAAAGAGATTGCCGTTGCCCGGTGTCACCACCGAGGTCTTATTGTTGTTGATAAACTGAAAGGCGATATCGGGACGGGAGAGCGCCAGCTTGATGATGAAATCGTTGATTTTGCCGCCCTCGGTATGGTTGGTCTTGAGGAATTTCTTGCGGGCGGGCGTATTGAAGAACAAATCCTCCACCTTGATGCTCGTGCCCACATTGCAGCCCATTTCGATGATATCCGGCGCCTTGCCGCCGCTGATTTCCACCTTCGTGCCCAAATCACTGCCCGGCTCACGGGTCAGCATGGTAAAACGGGACACGGAAGCAATCGTCGGCAGGGCCTCACCACGGAAGCCCATGGTGGAAATGCTATTGAGGTCCGAAACCTCCTGAATCTTGCTCGTAGCGTGGCGCAGGATGGCCACGGAGGCATCTTCTTTACTCATGCCCTTGCCGTTATCCGTCACCCGCATAAAGGATGTGCCGCCTGCCATGATTTCGACTTCAATGCGAGTTGCCCCCGCATCCATGGCGTTTTCTATCAGTTCTTTAATTACCGATGCCGGACGTTCCACCACTTCGCCGGCGGCGATTTTGTTGATGGTATTATCGTCAAGCACATGAATTTTCGTCATGCCTGTCCTGCCTCCCTTTTCGCCTGCTCCTGCAGTTTATAGAGTTCATTCATGGCCTCGAGTGGGGTCATGGTCATTACATCGAGTGCGAGCAGCTTGTCGCTCAGGCTGTTCGCAAAGAGCGAGCCCATCATATCCATGGAAGCTGGGGCCTGCTTGGTTTCCTGCTTGACATTTTCTGCTGCGGGCACAGCGGTGGCCGCTTCCGACTCGAGTTCAGCGAGAATATCCTCCGCCCGCTTGGTCACGCTCTTGGGAAGACCTGCGAGCCGCGCCACATGGATACCATAGGACTTATCGGCCGCCCCGGGCACAATGCGCCGCAGGAAGGCCACCTGTGTGCCGCGTTCTTTTACGGCTACGCAGTAATTTTTGACGATATCGTCTTCCAAATCCGTGAGTTCATGGTAATGCGTCGCAAAGAGGGTCTTGGCATGAACCTTCTGCTCGATGTGTTCAATCACGGCGCGGGCAATGCTCATACCGTCAAAGGTGCTCGTGCCACGGCCGATTTCGTCGAGAATGACGAGGCTGTTCTTGGTGGCGTATTTGAGTATCTGCGCCACCTCATTCATCTCCACCATAAAGGTACTCTGGCCGCTGACGAGGTCATCGCTGGCGCCGATACGGGTAAAGATTCTATCCACCGGCGAAATCGTTGCTTCCCGCGCGGGAATAAAGCTGCCAATCTGCGCCATCAGTGTAAGGAGCGCTGTCTGCCGCATATAGGTGGATTTACCTGCCATATTCGGCCCGGTAATCAGCATGATTTCGCAGCTGCTATGATTGAGTTTCGTGTCATTGGGCACAAAGAGGTCGCGGGTCAGAATCCGTTCCACGAGCGGATGGCGGCCGTCCTTGATATCAATTTCGCCGTTATTGGCCATGCGCGGCCGTACGTAGTTATAGGCGACAGCGGCTTCGGCCAGGCTCGTGAGCACATCCACGATAGCAATTTCATGGGCCGTGCCCTGAATCTCCGTCAGGCGGCTCTTGATGACCTCGCGCACTTCGGTAAAGAGATTGTACTCGATGCTGACAATCTTTTCCTGTGCGCCGAGAATCTTGGTTTCAAACTCCTTGAGTTCTTCGGTGATATAGCGCTCGGCATTAGCCAAAGTCTGCTTGCGGATATAACGTTCCGGCACCAAATCCGCGCCACTGTGGCGCACTTCGATATAGTAGCCAAACACCTTGTTATAGCCGATTTTGAGCGACTTAATGCCCGTCGCTTCCTTCTCGCGCTCCTCGATTTCCTGCAGCATGGATTTGCTGTCATGGGCAATGCGGCGGTATTCGTCGAGGTCTGCATTGTAGCCATCCTTGATGATGCCCCCGTCACGCAGGGAAATGCCCGGCTCCTCCACAATCGAGCGCTGCAGTAAATCTACCAAATCGTCAAATACATGGATGTTCGTTTGGCAATTCATCAGCACATTAGCCTCTACACTTGCCATCTTATTCTTAATGGCAGGCAGGCTCATCAAGGAGATTTTGAGGGCGATAAGGTCGCGGGCGTTAGCCGTGCCCACCTCAATGCGCGTAAGCAAACGCTCAAAGTCGTGAATATCCTTGCAAGCTTCCCTAAGCCCCCCACGCAGGGCAAAGTCCTTCGTGAGTTCTTCCACCGCATCCAAGCGCTGATTGATGGGCAGGATATTCAAGAGCGGATATTCGAGCCATTTTTTCAGCAGGCGGCTGCCCATGGCGGTGTTGGTGAAATCGAGCACATCGAGCAGGGTATCCTTCTTGCCTCCGTCCCGCAGATTGCGCGTGATTTCGAGGTTCCGCAGGGTATAGGTGTCAATGACGAGATTTTCCGAAGCATCAAGAAAGCTCAGCTGATTAAGATGCGTCAAATCCGTCATCACCGTGTCATGGAGGTAATCCAAGAGGGTTGCCACCGCTTCCTTGGCCCCCTCGTCACTTGGCCGCACATCAGCGGCGAAATGCTCGATAATCCGGTCCTCCACCGCCGGAGAGATTTCTTCAATCATGGTATAGGAGGTTGCGGGCAGGCGCAAATCCGTAAATTCCTTGAGGCTTGCCATAAAGGAGGGCTTGCCCACCACCAGAAGCTCCGGCATAGCCAGACGGTAAAGCTCGTCGTAGAGCATCTGCTCTCGGCTGCCGCCGCCATAGATGCCATAGAAACATTCCCCGGTGGAAATATCGGCGCCCGCTAATATAATATGTTCGCCCTTTTCATAGACAAGGGCAATATAGTTGTTGGCCGAGTCCTTGAGCGCGGATTCAGACAGTACCGTCCCCGGCGTGATAACCTTGATGATTTCGCGCTTGGTCAGGCCCTTGGCCTTGGGGTCGCCAATCTGTTCGGCAATGGCCACCTTGTAGCCGCGGCTCACGAGTTTATTGATATAGCCTTCGGCCGCATGATAGGGCACGCCGCACATGGGCGCCTTATCCGTATTGCCGCTGCGGCTTGTAAGCGTCAGGCTCAGTTCCTTGGACACAATGCGGGCATCATCAAAGAACATTTCGTAAAAATCACCCAAACGGAAAAAGAGAATGGCCTCGGGATGCTGTTCCTTGGTGGCCAGATATTGCTGCATCATGGGTGTTAATTCCATGTAAGCACTGCACCTCCACTAAAATTGATAAAATAACGGCAGAAGCTCCCTCGCCTGAGGGAGCTCTCCTAATCTATATTACACACGAATACCTTTTAACACCCAGGTCTGCGGGTGCGTAATCTTCACATTGATAAAATCACCGGGCTGCTCATCCTGATGATTGAAAAGCACGATTTTATTCGTTCGCGTATGGCCTGTCCAGACGGAATCATCATTCTTGCTGGGGCCTTCGACCATAACTTCCATAACCGAATCGAGTAACGCCTGATTCTTCTCAAGGCTAATCTGATTCTGCACGGCCATCAAGGCGTTGAGCCGTTCCTTCTTCACGGCATCGTCCACCTGATTGTCCATCGTGGCCGCAGGCGTACCGCTGCGCTTAGAGTAGATAAAGGTATAGGCTGAATCATAGCGGATTTCCTTTAAGAAATCCAGCATTTGCGCAAAATCGTCTTCCGTTTCGCCAGGGAAGCCCACAATAAGGTCCGTGGTCAGGGATGCCTGCGGCAGACGGGCGCGGATTTTGCGCACGAGTTCCTTATAGCTTTCCACCGTATAAACGCGGTTCATGGCCTTCAAGAGATGGTTGCTGCCATACTGCACCGGCAGATGAATATGCTCGCAGAGGTGTTCGCCCGTGGCAATGGCCTCAATCACTTCGTCGCTCAAATCCTTGGGATGGGAGGTCATAAAGCGCACCCGCTTAATGCCTTCCACCTTGTCCACCATCTTTAAGAGTTCGGCGAAGGTCGCAAGCTTATGGTCCTTGCCATAGGAGTTGACGTTCTGGCCTAACAGGGTGACTTCCTTATAGCCCTGCGCCACAGCCTGCTCGACTTCCTTCACCACATCTTCGGGGCGGCGGCTGCGCTCACGGCCGCGCACATAGGGCACAATGCAGTAGGTGCAGAAGTTGTTGCAGCCATACATAATGGGAATCCAGGCCGAGAGCTTGCCATCACGGGCCACACGATGGTCCTCGGCGATAGCCGGTGCCGTCTTGGCATCCAGTTCCGTATTGACCACATGACCGTGTTCGCGTTCGATTTCCTGCACAACCGCGTTGAGTTCATGCACCTTACCCGTACCGAGCACGAAGTCGATATGCGGCGCCCGCTTGATGAGCTTGTCGCTCTCCTTCTGGGCCATGCAGCCGGTGATGCCGAAAATCAGCTGCGGATTCTTGCGCTTGATGTTCTTGATTTCACCGATTTTACCATAGACCTTATCCTCGGCCGTTTCGCGTACGGCGCAGGTATTGATGATGAGAAGGTCCGCATCTTCCATCGGCGCATCATCGGCGAGGCGCTCATAGCCGATATCGGCCAGCTGCCCTGCCATGCGCTCCGCATCGGCCACATTCATCTGGCAGCCATAAACCAAAAATTTGACATAGCGCTGGGCTTTGCCATTTATTATCTTCATACTTCTATGTTCATTCCTTTTGCAAAATATAACTCGATATATTATTGTAGCAAAAGCAGGTCAATTTGTCCATGGAGGATTTGACCCCCTATTTCCGCAATGCTATAATAGATTTTATTCTATTCTTGCAAATTTTAAGGAGCTATAACTATGAGTCTTGACGGCTTTTCCATGCGCCCTTTGGTTCAGGAGCTCAACAACGCCCTGGCCGGCGGCCGCATTGACAAGATAACCCAGCCCAACAAGCAGTCCATCGTGCTGTCCATCCGTCAGCCTGGACATAATCAGCAGCTGCATATCAGCATCAATTCCCAGAATCCTGCCGCCCATCTCATGGCTAAGACTTTGGAAAATCCGCCGGAACCGCCGGTATTCTGCATGGTGCTCAGGAAACAGCTCGAAACGGGCCGCATTGCCGGTTTCCGCCAGCACGGCCTCGACCGCATTATTCTGATGGATGTGGACTCCATCGCCGCCGGTGGACGGATTGTCACCAAGACACTGGTCATGGAGCTTATGGGCAAGTACAGCAACATCATCCTCGTTCAGGATGGCACCATCATCGACGCCCTGCGCAAAATCGGCACCAACAGCAGCCGGGTGCGCACGGTGCTGCCCGGTGATAATTATGAACTCCCGCCGGGACAGGACAAGCTGGACTTATTCACGAGCCCCCTGCCGGAAGTTATGGAGCGCATCCGCAACACCGACAGCGAGGAACGGCTCGACAAGGCCATCTTGGGCGCCTGCATGGGCTTTGGCCCGGTTTCAGCCAAGGAAACCTGCTTCGGTGCAGGCCTTGCCCCGAGCACCCGCCTGCACGAGCTCGAAGATGTGGACTATGACGCCCTGTCTGCAGCTTTAGCCGAAATCCGGGATGCCGCCCAGGAGGAACATCCCCAGCCCGTCATCCTGATGGACCAAAACCAGAAAATCCTTGCCATGGCCTCCTTCCCCCTGCACTATCTGCCGCAGGCCGTCACATTGGAATTTCCCACCGTCAGCGCCATGCTCGAAAAGGCCAGTGCCCTCTCTGGCAGCTATGTCCTGCCAGACAAGGACCGCTTCAAGAAACTCGTGAAAAACGAACTGCACCGGGCCGAAAACAAACTGGTAAAACTGGATGAGGAAATCGCCGCCGCCGAAAATGCCGAGGAATACAAAATCCGCGGCGATAACCTCATGACCTATCAGTATCAGTACAACGACCACGAGGATGCCGCCATCACGGTAACCAACATTTACAGCGAAACCGGTGAGGAAATCACCATTCCGCTCGACCAGCGCTTCACCATCATTCAGAACATGCAGCTCTGCTACAAGAAGTACGATAAGCTCAAGCGGGCGCAGGAACTCTTGCAGGTACAGCGTCAGGAATGTGAGGCGGCCATCGCCTATCTCGAAAGCATTGAAGCATCGCTTTTGGCCTCCTCCAGCCTTGGAGAAATCGCCGAAATCCATAACGAGCTCGTGGAAGGCGGCTACCTGCGGGAGAAGCTCAAGCGCAAGAACAACGACAAACCCTCCCATCCTTTCCGCTTCACGGCGCCCGACGGCACGCAGATTCTCGTGGGCAAGAACAACTACCAGAACGACAAGCTCACCTGCAAGACCGCCAGCTTTAACGACACCTGGTTCCATACGCAGAACATTCCCGGCTCCCATGTCATCCTGCGCAATGGCGGCGAAGAAATCAGCGAAGAAACCCTGCTGCTCACCGCCCAGATAGCGGCGCATTTCAGCAAGGCCCAGGGTTCGTCCAAGGTTCCCGTGGACTACACGGAAATCCGCTACGTGAAAAAGCCCTCCGGCAGCAAGCCCGGCTTCGTCATCTTCACCAATCAAAAAACCCTGTACATCACACCGGACGAGCAGGAGCTGGCGCCGATTTTAGCACAGGATTCTCAATAATCTCTAATAAAATGTCCCCGGAAAAAAGGATTTTTCCGGGGACATCGCGAATAATACATCTTAGGTTACCAATCAATGTGCGCTTAAGGAACTTCCCCTTTATGCAGTTAGTTCCCCAAAGCGCAAGGCGTTCCCCTTCTGCAAGCGATGTGGCATTTGCCACATCGCCTTTTTTATGCTCTTAGCGGGCAAAGCGGGACTTTAAGAGCAGGGTCACAAAGAAAATCAGCGCGGACAGCACCACGATGGTAGCACCGGCAGCCATATTGCAGTAGTAGGCCAGCAGCAGGCCGCTGATGCCGGCCGTCAGGGCAATGGCCACCGACAGAAGCTGATAGCTTTTCACCGTATTGGTCACATTGCGGGCCGCTGCCGCGGGCAAGACCAGCAGGGCATTGATAATCAGAATGCCCACCCACTGGATGCTCACGGAAACCACCACGGCCAGCAGTGCCGCAAAGAGGCTCTCGACCCAGAAGGTGCTGATGCCCCGGCTGCGGGCAAAAGCAGAGTTAATGGAGAGCACCAGCAGACGGTTAAAGAGTACCGCCCAGCCAAGGAGCACGACGACCACCACCACGAGCAGCCCCTGCAAATCCTCCACGGTGATGCTCAGCACATCGCCAATCAGAAAGGACGAAAACTTATTAAAGCCCCCGCCGCGACTCATAATCATAAGGCCCAAGGCAATGGCCGTAGACGAAAAGACGCCGATAATCGTATCCGTGGAAGCTGTGCTCTTGTTCTTGATATAGGTGATGAACACCGCAAAGGCCACAGAAAAAATAATCAGAGAAAACAGCGGCGACACCGAACCGAGCAGCACGCCGATGGCAATACCGGTAAAGGCACCATGGCCCAAGGAATCGGAAAAGAAGGCCATGCGGTTTGAAACCACCATGGTACTCAACAGGCCAAAGAGCGGCGTAATGCACAAAATGGCCAGAAAGGCATGCTTCATAAAGGTATAGGCCGCCCAATCAAAGGGCAAGAGCGTATCCATCAGACTGTAAATCATTTCCATCATTTATCCGCCTCCTGGTTAAAACCTGCCAGCAGGCCAAAAATCTGCCGCGTCCGCGCATCGGCAAATACTTCCTCCGGCGTGCCGCTGTTGACGATACCCTTATTCAGCAGCACGACCTGGTCGGCGTGTTTTGCCACCATATTGAGGTCATGGGAGATGAGTAGGATGGCCATGTCCTCCTGCTCCCGCAGTTCCGCCAGTATCTCATAGAAAAGTTCCAGACCATTCTGGTCCACGCCGGACACCGGCTCATCAAGCAGCAGCAAATCCGGCAATGGGTCGAGGGCCAAAGCCAGCAGCACCCGCTGCAATTCCCCGCCGGACAGGGCACCTAAGCGCCGGTCAATCAGATGTTCCGCCCGGACCCGCGCCAGATTTTTGAGCACCCGAGGGCGCAGTTTCCGACCGGAGGTCAGCCATACGGGCTTATCCGTCAGACAGGCCAGAAAGATATCCATGACGCTGATGGGGGCGCTCACATCAAAATTCAGATACTGGGGCACATAACCGATAATCGGCTGCCCTGTGCGCCGCCCGTCAGCCGCCGCATAATGGAGATTTCCCTTATGGGGAATTTCTCCTAAGATGGCCTTGAGCAGGGTGCTCTTGCCGGCACCGTTAGGGCCAATCAAAGCCGTCAGCTGGCCGCAATGCAGATGCAGATTCACATCCTCAAAAATGGTCAGGCTGCCCACCTTGACACTGAAATTTTCGATTTTCGTGCAGCAAAGCTTGGCGCAGTCGCTGCATGAACTTGCTTTATGGTGCATGATATTTCGAAACACTTTTATCGCTCCATTAACATAATCTTCTCCGGCGGGAAATAGAGATAGAGTACCGCCGGTTCCTTAAGACGGCGCCATTCCTCTTTGGAAAGCTCCCATCGCAAAGGACGCGCCTCTGTTCCCTGACGCCGCAGCATCACAAGATAGGAAAACACATCTTCGACCACATTGACCACATCCATCGCAAAGGTATTTTCCTGCATCTTCGGCTTAACTTCCATAAAATGGGCCCGGATTGCGGCATAATGGACATTTTCCGGCACCTGACCTGCCACCTGCAGTTCCAGCTGCCAGTCCTCTGCATAAATCATGTCCGCTGCCAGCCTGCGCGCTGCCGATACATTCTTGCAGCCCGTAAGGAGAGTTGCCGCTAAAGTGTCCGGACTTTGGAACAACCCCTGCTTGGTATGCACCGCCTCCATCTTTCCCTGATTGATGACGGCAATTCTATGGGCCAGACGGTAGACCTCTCCGCGGTCATGGGACACCAATAGTGCCGCGCCATGGTAGTCCTGCAGTACAGCCGTCAATTCCATTTCCAGCTGCCATTTCAGATAGCTATCCAGCGCCGAAAAGGGCTCATCGAGCAGCAACAGTTCGTTATCCGCCGCCAGAATTCTGGCCAGAGCTGCCCGCTGCTGCTGGCCCCCGGAAAGCTCATGGGGATAAGCTCCCGCGAGGCCCTCCAGCTTAAACCGGGCCAGATTCTCTGCCGTCCTGCGCTGTTTTTCCGCACGGCTGCCGCCAGCTACAAAGGCGATATTTTCCGCCACGGTCATGTTGGGAAAGAGCGCATAATTCTGAAAGAGATAGCCCACCTTACGCTGCTGTGGTTTTAAGTTTATGCCCGCTTCGCTGTCGTAGAGTACGCGGCCGTTGAGCACAATCCTGCCCTTGTCCGGTTTTTCCAAGCCCGCAATACATTTCAGCGTCATGCTCTTGCCGCAGCCCGAAGCCCCCAACAGGGCGAACACCTCATCACGCAGGGAAAAATCGGCCTGCAGGGTGAAATTGCGCAGCTGCTTTTCGATATTTACCATCAGCTCCATAAGGCCCCTCCCTTCGTCTGCCGAGCCAGCCACCAGTTCAGCAGCAGGACGAAGAACAGCGAAAAGGCCACGATAATCATAGCCCACTGTCCGGCCAAATCGTAATCATTGGCCTGCACAGCAGCGTAGATGGCCGTGCTCATGGTCTGGGTTACGCCGGGAATATTGCCGGCGAACATAATGGTGGCCCCAAATTCCCCTAAAGCGCGGGTAAAGGATAGTACCAGCCCGGCCAGAATTCCGCCCCGGGCATTGGGCAGCAGAATATGCCAGAAGATGCGCCAGTCAGACACGCCAAGCGTGCGGGCCGCACTGATGATATTGGGGTCGAGCTGTTCAAACGCACCTCTGGCCGTGCGGTACATCAGCGGCAAAGACACCACAATGGCCGCGATAACCGCTGCCTTCCAGGTAAAGACCAGATTGATATCGAACTGCAATAAAAATTTTCCTATGACACTGCGTTTGCCTAACAGCAGCAGCAGGAAAAAGCCTACCACGGTAGGTGGCAGCACCATAGGCAACGTAATAACGGCATCAGCCAGCCCCTGAAAGCGGCGCATACGCACCACCAGCAGGGCCAGACCAATGCCGAGAAAGAACGTTGCCACCGTTGCCGTCCCTGCCGTCTGCAAGGTGATAATCAGCGGTGACCATTCCATTTATTTTACCTCAAAACCATATTTTGCAAATAACTTCTTATTATCATCATTGCCCACAAAGTTCAAAAAATCTTTGGCTGCCTCCGGATGCTTGCTGTCCTTCAACATGGCGGCCGGATAAACAATGGGCTTATGACTGCCTGCCGGGGCTTTCGCTGCCACCCTGACTTTTTTCGACACTGCTGCATCCGTAGCATAGACCACGCCGCAGTCCGCATCACCGGTCTCCACCCAGGAAAGCACCTGGCGCACATCGGAACCATAGACGGCCTTAGCCTTTATCGGTTCAAGAATGCCCAGTGACGTAAATACTTCCTCCGCATACTGCCCCACTGGCACGCCCTTGGGTTCTCCCAAGGCAATATGCTGAATATCCGCCCGGGTCAGCTCCTTAAAATCCTGCAAGTTTTTGCCGCCCTCTGCGGGCACAATCAGCACCACTTCATTGATGAGCAAATCCCTGCGGGTTCCCTCGGCTAGCAGCCCATCCTTTTCCAAAGCATTCATCTGCTTCTGGGCCGCCGAGAAGAATAAATCCGTCTGACCGCCGTTCTGGATGGCCTGTTGCAGGGCACCGGAACTGCCAAAGTTAAAGACCACTTTGACTTGAGGATGTTCCTTTTCGTATGCAGCCGCTATCTCCTGCATCACATCGGTAAGACTGGCTGCCGCTGCCACATGCAGCTCCACAGTCCTGTCTTTCTGCTCCGGCCGGCCCTGCTCACTACCGCAGCCCACAATTAGCAGGGATAGTGCTGCCACTATCCAGACCAAAACTTTTTTCATTTGTCTTCAGCTCCTTTTCAAATGAGGAAGGTGCGGCAATTTCTCGCCGCGCCCTGAGAACGCGCTGCGTTCTGGCGCAATATCATAGCCCGATGGCCTTAGATATTTTTGCTCGGAAACTACAGACATTATAGCAGAAAAAAATTGACAGGTCAAAATTGACCTGTCAATTCTTATTACTTATGATGATTTCAGCGCAGATAATCGTCTTCGTCCACGCCCCGCAAGCGGCGGTTAATGGAACTCAATCCACGGTAGATGGTGGTAACATCGAGCTCATCGCCCCGTTTTTCCATGTACTTCTCCAGCTTGCGCTTCACACGCTGCAAAGCGTTGTCGATGGATTTTACATGGCGGTGCAAGTCCTCAGCAATCTCCTGATAGCTCTTGCCATCCAGATAACTCATAAGCACCTTCCACTCCAAATCGGAGAGGATTTCTTCCATCTTCTTTTCGATATCCACGAATTCTTCCCGGCTGATAACGAGTTCCTCCGGGTCCGTTACCTTCGCCCCCGACAGCACATCCAGCAGGGTTCTGTCCGAATCCTCATCATAGATGGGCTTGTTGAGAGAGATATACGAATTCAGTGGAATATGCTTCTGCCGGGTGGCCGTCTTAATGGCAGTGATAATCTGCCGGGTCACACACAGCTCTGCAAATGCCCGGAAGGACGACAGCTTGTCATTGCGAAAATCCCGAATCGCTTTGTAAAAGCCAATCATGCCCTCCTGAATGATGTCCTCACGGTCTGCCCCAATCAAAAAATACGAACGAGCCTTAGCGCGCACGAAATTACGATACTTGTTAATCAAGTAATCGAGTGCCGCCTTGTCATTGTTGTCTTTGATTGCGAGCAGAATATCTTCATCCGTTAGTTTGGCGAATTCACTGTAGATTTCTTCGACGAATAAATCTTCGGTAGTTTGTTCTGCTTCCATCGCACGTTCCCCTTTACTGAAAACTTCCCCAGTTTTCACTTTCTTACAATCCCCTAATACGACTTGATTATAACTCTATTCCCTTGCCAAAGTCAAGAAAGGTTTCGGGACTCAAGTCCCTATAATACATATTCCCCAATATGTATTCAATTTTTCTTGGCTAAACGCTGACGCATGGATTCATACATCAGAATAGAGCCTGCCACCGAAGCATTGAGGGAGTTAATTTTGCCGACCATGGGCATCTTGACGATAAAATCGCACTGTTCCTTGGTAAGGCGGCCCATGCCCTTGCCTTCACTGCCCACCACGAGGACCAGCGGCCCCGTGAGGTCAGCCTCATAATAATTCTGGCTGCCGTCCATGTCGGCACCGGCCACCCAAAAGCCTTTTTCCTTCAACGCTTTCAGCGTTTGGGAGATGTTGCCGATACGGGCCACTGGCACGTATTCCACAGCCCCGGCCGAAGTCTTGGCCACCGTGGCCGTAAGTGGCACACTGCGGCGTTTGGGAATCAGCACGCCATGGACGCCTGTTGCGTCAGCTGTACGCAGCAGGGCGCCGAGATTATGCGGGTCTTCGAGTTCATCGAGCAAGAGCAGGAACGGCGGCTCCCCGGCAGCCTCTGCCTTGGCTAAGATATCTTCAAGTTCGGCATAGGCCACAGGTGCTACATAGGCCAGTACGCCCTGGTGGCGCAGACCTCCGGCAATGGATTCAATCTTGCTGCGTTCCACAAACTGCAGAATGATGCCGCGTTCCTTGGCCAGAGCTGTGATTTCACTGACCTGACCTTCGCGGTCGCCGTCAGCCAGCAGAATCTTGTTGATGCCACGGCCAGCACGCAGGGCTTCGGTCACGGCATTGCGGCCAATCAGCACATCTTCGGGCAGTTCCCGCTGGTTTTGGCCGTCCTGATTTTTGCGGGCTTCCTGGGCCAGTACCTGACTGGTCAATTTTTGACGGGTCAAATTTTCCCGATTTGCCCGCTCTGTGTAAGCATTTTTCCGGGTTCCTTCGCGCCCCGTTTTCTTATTGTCGCGTTTTTTATTGCGTGTTACATCTTTTTTGTTATCGTTTCTCATTGTTTTATTCTTTCTCCCGCAGTTTCAGCATTTCACTGAGCTTGCCGCAGGTCATGGCCCCTTCCGGGCAGCGGCCGGTGTTGACGCAGCTGGCCCCGGCATTGAAGAACAGGGTCGGTGCCACCTTCTTGGCTTCAGCCAGCATCTTATAGGCCATATCGCGGATTTCCCACTGGGCCCGGTTACAGCAGCGCAGATTGAAGAAGTGCATAAGACTGCGGGCATTCATGGTCACGAGAATCTTCGTCTCCGTGGCATTGGCCAGCACATAGCGGGCATCTTCCTTGGGCACGCCCATTTCCGTCAGTTCGTCATAGGTCTTACGGATTTCTTCGAGCAATGCTTCATATTTAGCCAAAGCTTCCGGCTTTTCCGCAATGGAGGGCGGCGTGATGTACTGGAAGCCATGCGCAGCCACATAGCGCTGGGACTGCTGGTCATAGGAAGCGATGCGGTGACGCACGAGCTGATGGGTCAGCACACGGCTCACACCTTCAATGCCGAAGGTGAAGCTGGCGTGTTCGAGGGTGGAGCCATGGCCCAAAGCCACCATGCGGCGCACCATTTCCTTAACCTTCTCATCGCTTAACTTCTCCGCCAGTTCCTCTGCACCGCTGGCGGAATAACAGAGGCGGGCAGCCATAGCCACCGCCCGCTCCGGCTCCGGCGTATAATTTAAGAGTTTTACTTTAATCATGATTTCTTCTCCCGAATTTCCTTCATCATAGCCTGGGATATAATCTGGAAAGACATTTCCGCAATCTCATAGAGCCGTTCATTCTGCTCAGAAAGATAGAGACTGCCCAGCAGGGCCTCAAAACCGGTACTGGCATGGTACTCAGCAACCGAGGCACTGCGCGGAGCATGGCTCTTGGCATTGCGGCCCCGGCGGTAAATGGCCTTCTCCTCCTCCGTCAGCTTGTCCTCGATGCCCTGATAGGCTTTGGCCTGCCAGACCGCCGAAACCATCTGGGCGCTGAAGGAGTGCAGGGCCTGTACCTTGGCCTGCTCGTAGGACAGCAGGCGGGTACGCATATAGAGATGGAAGTAAGCATCCCCCACATAGGCCAGCACCAACGGGTGAAGCTGCTTTACATCCACATCTTTGTAACGCTGGAGTATGCCCCCGTCGCCGTCCGGCTGGAACATCATTTCCACCAGCATCTTAAAATGGTCAAACTTCATGCCTTTTTCCACCGTACTCCATTGGGGGTATCTTCGAGGATTACCCCAGCTTCTTTGAGCTCATCGCGAATCTTGTCCGCCAAAGCCCAGTTCTTTTCCTTGCGGGCATCCTGACGGATGTTGATGATTAAGTCCATGAGCTTATTTGCCAATTCATCATCAGCGGCTTCATCCTGCTCGAAGATGCCGATAATGCCCGTCATAAGCTTGTAGCTTTCTGCCACCTTGGCAAAGTTTTCGCTGTCGAAAGCTATGCCCTTGTTCATGACATCCTGATAGTAGATGTTGATATCCTTGGACAGGGCAAAAATCTGGCTGATGGCCAGTGCCGTGTTGAAGTCATCATCCATGGCCTCATGGAATTCCTTGACGTAACCGGCAGCCTTTTCAGCCAAATCCTTAGCCGTATCGCTAGAACCGGTCTTGGCCAGCAGTTCGTCCATAAAGCCCTTGGACTGCGCCAGACGATTGAGGCTGGTCTGTGCTTCCTTGAGGCGCTCGTCGCTGAAATCCAGCGGGCTTCTGTAATGGGTCTGCAGGATGAAGAAACGCACGACTTCACCCGGATATTCAGCGAGGATATCCTTGACCGTAAAGAAATTGTTCTTGGACTTGGACATCTTCTCGTTGTGAATCGTGATAAAGCCGTTATGGAGCCAATACTGGGCAAAACTGTGTTCATCCCCAATGCAGGCCTGACTCTGGGCAATCTCATTTTCATGGTGCGGGAAGATAAGGTCACTGCCGCCGCCATGGAAGTCAAATTTCTCACCGAGATATTTCAACGACATCGTGGAACACTCGATATGCCAGCCCGGACGGCCTTTGCCCCAGGGACTGTCCCAGCTCGGTTCGCCGGGCTTGGCTGCCTTCCAGAGGGCGAAGTCCATGGGATGTTCCTTGCGTTCATCCACATCAATACGGGCACCGGCCTGCATGTCTTCGAGTTTGCGGCCGCTCAATTTGCCATAGCCGGCAAATTTTTCCACGCGGTAGAACACGTCACCATTGTCCACAGCATAGGCATAACCCTTGTCCACGAGTTTCTGCACCATGGCGATGATGTCGGGAATGGTTTCGCTGACGCGCGGATAAATATCCGCACGCTTGACATTAAGCGCATCCATAGCCTTGAAATAGGCGTCAATATAACGGCCGGAAATGTCGCTCCACTTCACGCCTTCTTCATTGGCCGTGCGGATAATCTTATCATCCACATCCGTGAAGTTCTGGATATAGCGCACCTTATAGCCTTTATGGGCCAGATAGCGGCGAATCACGTCCCAGGTCACAAAGGGACGGGCATTGCCGATATGGGGATGGTTATAGGGCGTAACGCCGCAGCAGTAAATGCTGGCCTCCCCCTCTTTCAAGGGTTTGAACTCTTCCTTACTGCGGCTCATGGTATTGTAAACTTTTAACATTGAGATTCTCCTTTAGTTCAGGCCTTTTCGATACCTGCCACCGCATAGGCGGAGATACCTTCCTCACTGCCGGTAAAGCCCAGCTTTTCCTCAGTGGTAGCCTTCACGTTCACCTGGTCTAATTCAATCCCCAGCACACGGGCGATATTCTCGTTCATCTGGGGGATAAAATCCTTCATCTTGGGCTTCTGGGCTACAATCGTAGCATCCACATTGCCGGTGACATAACCTTTTTCCTTGATGAGCTCTGCCACATGGGCCAGAAGCTTCATGCTGTCAGCCCCCTTGAATTTAGGGTCCGTATCGGGGAAATGACGGCCAATATCACCTAAAGCCGCCGCCCCGAGCAGGGCATCTGCCACCGCATGGAGCAGTACATCTGCATCGGAATGGCCCAGCAGGCCCAATGTATGGGGAATTTCCACCCCGCCGATAATGAGCTTACGGCCTTCCACCAGACGGTGAACATCGTAGCCCATACCAAATCTAGTCATTATTCTGCCTCCTTTAGCCAAGCCTCACGGGCAGTCTTAGCCGCCGCCTGCAGGCTGCGGGCCTCGTCCTCTGCCGTACACTTCAGGAACGCTTCTGCCACCAGCAAATCCTCCGGGGTGGTCACTTTGATGTTGCGGTAATCGCTCTGCACCAC
Organism: Selenomonas sp. FC4001; assembly: GCF_000701565.1. Lineage (NCBI taxonomy): Bacteria > Bacillati > Bacillota > Negativicutes > Selenomonadales > Selenomonadaceae > Selenomonas > Selenomonas sp. FC4001. The sequence continues at coordinate 160,575 of NZ_KL370793.1, forward strand.
CGCCACAGGAGCACCGATACGCTCCACGAGGCTCGCGTCATCCGTCCCCAAGAAGTTATCGGCCACAGCCGCTTCGTTGGCCTTTATCAGAATGTCCTTGCGGAACCCCTGCGGCGTCTGCACTTCCCAAAGGGCGCTGCGCGGCGGTGTATCCACTACGAGACCTTCCGCATCCACCACCTTGATGGTGTTCTTCGCCGGCACCGCGGCAATGGCCCCGCCCTTAGAACGGGCCGTATCAATCACCGCCTGAATGGTCATGACGGTCACCATCGGCCGGGCCGCATCATGCACCAGTACCACATCAGCGGACGCTGCAACCTGCTGCAGGCCGTTGTAGATGGAATACTGCCGTTCACTGCCGCCAGCCACTACCTGAAAAGGCTTTAAGCCGCTGACCTTTTGCAGTTGCCCTTCCACTGCCGTGACTTCATCAGCAGCCACCACGACGATAAGCTCGCCCACTTCTTCCACTGCGGAAAAAGTCTTTAAGGTGCGCACTAAGATAGGCTCTCCCCCCAAGGTCAAGAGCACTTTATTTATACCAGCCTGCATTCGTTTTCCCTGCCCGGCGGCGGGGAAAATAACACTGACCATGCAATCACTCCTAAGAAATTAAGCCTTCCCTCCGAGGGGAAGGCTCTGTTCATTAATTTTTCGGCTTGGCAAAAATCATTCTGCCCGCCGCCGTCTGCAGGGCAGAGGTCACTTCCACTTCGATGTTTTCGCCCATATAGCGATTGCCGTTTTCCACGACAATCATGGTGCCATCTTCGAGATAGGCAACCCCCTGGCCTGCCTCCTTGCCGGATTTCACGATGCTTACCTGCATATTCTCACCCGGAATAACCACAGGCTTCACCGCATTGGACAGGGCGTTGATATTGAGTACCTCCACGCCTCTGAGCTGAGCCACTTTGTTGAGGTTGAAATCATTGGTGATGATTTTGCCCCCGACCTGCTGGGCCAGCTGCACCAGTTTGGAATCCACTTCGGGAATATCCTCGAAATCTTCCTCGGTGATTTTTACCTTCATACGGCTTTCCTGACGGATTTTCTGCAGGATATCCAGCCCGCGCCGTCCGCGTACCCGCTTCAAGGCATCTGCCGAATCGGCAATATGCTGCAATTCCTCCAGCACAAAAACCGGAATCAACAGCGTGCCTTCCAAAAAGCCCGTTTCACAGATGTCAGCAATGCGGCCATCGATAATCACGCTGGTATCCAGCAGCTTATAGCTGGGCTGTTCGTTTTTTTCCACTGCCGGCGCCTTTGGCGCTGCTGCCTGCTTAGCTTCCCGGATTTTGACCATTTCCTTCATGAATTTCGGGATAAAGTCAAAAATGCCCACCAGTTCCGAGCGCTTTTTAATCATGATATGAATACCAAGGTAGCCCAGCACAATGCTGAACACAACGGGGATATACTCGCCCACCACGGGAATCTTGGAGAAAGCATAACCCAGCAAATTTGCAATAATGAGTCCGATAAGTAAACCAATAGCACCAGCCACCACATCATGCGTAGGCATTTTGTTGAGCTGGGCCTCCACAAACACGGCAAAACCTTTGAGCTTGCGGATAAAGAAGGGAGATAACAGGAACCCCAGAACGGCACCGGCTCCGGCACCAAAGAGGATGCTCAAAAAACCTGCCAGTGACAGTTTGAAAATCCCCATCTCCGTTTTCAGTATCTCCGTACTGATGAAAGAGGTCAATAGCGGCGTGGCCATATTGAGAAGTGCCCCACCGGCAATGGCCAGCAAAAGGATAATGAAAAAACGTAAAACACGGTCTAACATACATTCACCCCCTTTCTTAATGATATACTTGCATAACTTTAAGTATAGTAAATTTTCCCCGCCTATGTCAACGCTAAAGGGGTCACGAGCACAAAGATTTCCTCGTAAAAAAAGAAGGACAGCCAACGAACATCAGCTATCCGAGAATTTAATTTTAGGAATTATTGGCCGCCAGGATGTCATCCATCCAGACTTCTACTTCCGCCGGACTCTTGTCACAGGCATAAACGAGTTCGCTGACCACTATCTGCCGGGCCAAATCGAGCAGCCTGCGCTCACCTGCTGAAATGCGCCGCTCCCGTTCCTGCACAACCAAGTTGCGCGTCACCGCCGCCGCATCACAGATATCGCCGGACTTCAACCGTTCCAGATTCGTATGATACCGCCGGTTCCAGGTGCCCATCAGCCGCTCAGGCTCGTCCTCAAGCACATCACGCACCTCGTCCACCCGGGCTTCCGGAATCACATCCCGCAGTCCAATATTTTCTGCCTTGTCTGCGGGAATCATCACCTTCATATCCCCCAGCGGCATCTGCAGAACATAATAGGACCTGCCTTCACCTAGTACCTCGCATTTTTCGATACCGGATATTACCCCGGCACCATGCATTGGATAGACCACCTTATCACCAATTTGTAACAAGCACCCACCCCCTAAGCAATAACGAATAATAGGAAGACCGTAGCACACTATTATTATTTTAGCACAAAATAATAATTTTTTCAAAAATTATTACAGGGGTGCTTGACTTGCTGGAAGCACCCCTGTTATCTCATTTCTTCGTCTTCTTGTCTTTGGACTTATCGCCGATGATATCCTTGGAGAGAACAGCTTTCTCTTTCACATCCTTGGGCACCATCAGTTTGGATTTAGCCTTCGGCGTCAGGAATACGGTATACTCTTTCAAATCGCTGTAATAAGCAACGGTCTGCAGAATATCTTCGAGCAGCGGATTACCCTGAACCGCATTGTCTTCGAGAACTGCTTTGGCGGTTTCCTGAACCACACCCGTGAGATTCGTGCTCTCGGTCACAGTCTGCCAGGTGGTCTTGTCCACCGTCCACATGTAGCTGATTTCTGCGCGGCGAATGCCCTTGTCCAGATACTTCATCACATTCTTCTGGAATTCTGCATCATCGGCCGTGCCCTTGTCTGCAGGATTGGCCTTATTATAGGCGGCCACTGCATCTGCTACCTTATTGCTGTCCAATTTCACGAACATGGTGCGCTCGGTGTTGGACTCCCGCACCACCTTCACGTCCTTCACCATGGCAATCGTCTCAGCAATTTCCTTGCTGTTTGGCGTGGCAATCGCATCGGTAAGAACAGCGGCCAGACTCGGTGCCTCAAATTTTTCCCACTTCTTGCCCATCTTGTAATAGATGGTCATATTCTTCTTGTCCTGTTCGATGAAGAAGGGGACCTTTTCCGTCAGGGTGCCGCCATCTGCATCATGGAACAGTACATCAAAAGCACCGGCCATACACCAGCCATTTTTTTGATGCTGCGCCATGACATCGAGCTTGGCCTGCCCGGAAGGCACAAAGAAGCTGATGTTCTCACGCATGATGCGGGTATCCTGCGTGACCGGTTTGGTCAGCGCCTCCCGAAAGGCTGCCATATCATCAGCGGCGGCCGCCGGGGCAAAATAGGAACAGCCACAGACCATGGCGCCTAACAAGGCCCGGGAACCGATTTTGAAGAGTTTGTTCATAATCTTCCCTCTTTCCTTAAACGACTTTCACATTGTCCATGGCTATTTAATTCTACTTTTTTTGCCAAAAACCTTTATATTTTTCTGCAAGCAGCCGGCAAAGGCTTATTTATAGATGCGTTTTTCGATGGCTTGGGCCGTTGCCGTGGTGGCCAGGCCCCCTTCACTCGTCTCGCGCAGGCTCTTGGGCAGTGCCTTGCCGATACGGTTCATGGCATCGATGACCTCATCCACAGGGATGACAGATTCTATCCCTGCCAGCGTCATATCCGCCGCCAGCATGGCTTCAATGGCAGCAAAGCCGTTGCGCTTCACGCAGGGAACTTCCACCAGTCCGGCCACGGGGTCACAGACGAGGCCCAAAAGATTCTTGATGGAAAGCGCCACGGCGTTGCCGATTTGCGCAGGCGTTCCTCCGGCAAGTTCCACCAGAGCACCGGCGGCCATGCCTGCAGCTGTGCCGCATTCTGCCTGACAGCCGCCCGCTGCCCCGGCAATGCTGGCGTTCTGGTCAACCACCATGCCAATGCCTGCCGCAGTGAAAAGCGCCTTGACAATATCTTCATCCGCCAGCTTCCTCTCCATTTTCGCTGCATAGAGCGCCGCCGGCACAATGCCGCAGGAACCTGCCGTCGGACAGGCCACAATCCGGCCCATTACGGCGTTGACCTCACTGATGCCCACAGCGTAGGCAGCAGCTTTGAGCACCTCATTCCCCATATAGCCTTTATCGGCATAATGGTAGAGTTTCTTGGCATCACCGCCCGTAAGACCGCTAAGGGATTTTTCCGTATTGCTGATGCCCCGCTCAATGGAGGCCTGCATGACCTGCCAATTAGCCGCCATCGCCGCAATGATTTCGTCCCTTGTCTTTTGACTGTCATGTATTTCCCGCTGAATCACGATTTCATGAAGGGGACAGTGCTGCTCCTCCGCTCTGTCCACCATTTCCTGTATGGTATTGAAGTTTAACATAGCTTCCTAATCTCCTAAGACTCAAATGGCCGGAATGGCAAAAGCGTATTGCACATTAGCCGCCTGCTGGCATTCGTTGATGACGTCCGGCGTGGGTTCCTCATCCAATTCCATAATCATCATGGCGGTTTCGCCTCGGTTCTGGCGGGACACACGCATAAAGGCGATATTCACGGCCGCATGGGCCAGAATCTGCGTGACCTTGGTAATGACGCCTGGACAGTCATGGTGAATCGTAATCAGCGCCGGATACTGACCGGTCAATTCCACATTATAACCATCGATATTGGAAATCATGATGTTGCCGCCACCTACCGAAGCACCACGAACTCTGGCCATGCGGCCGGACTTGCCCACCAGATAGATGACCGCCGTATTGGGATGGGCTTCCTCCAAATTCACCGTCTGGAAGCTGAATTCCAACCCCGTGCCAGCCGCGATATTCAGTGCATCGCGAATGCGTTCATCCTCCGGGGCAAAGCCTAAGATGCCCGCAATCAGGGCCTTATCCGTACCATGGCCTCGATAGGTGCGGGCAAAGGAGCCATGCAGATTGATTTCCGCCCGCACGGCTTCCTCGCCTAAAATCTTCCGGGCCATTAGCCCCAAGCGCACCGCCCCTGCCGTATGGGAGCTGGAAGGGCCAATCATCACCGGCCCGACGATATCAAATACTCCGTGCATAATGTTTCCTTCCTTACGTGAAAAAAAGCCTTCCCTTCTGGGGAAGGCTTACTGTTTTTACTGAATCAGCCCATGGTTGCGCAGGGCATCTTCCAGCTGTTTTTCGTGCTGGGGTTCCATTTCCGAGAGAGGCATGCGCAGGGGACCGGCATTATAGCCCAACTTGCGCATCGCGACCTTAACAGGAATGGGGTTGACCTCGCAGAACAGTGCGTCGATGAGGTCTGCGTATTCCACCTGCAGCTTTTCTGCTTTCTTGGTGTCACCGTCAAAGAAGGCCTGGCACATATCATGCGTCTGCTGCGGTGCCACATTGGAAAGCACGGAGATTACGCCCTGACCGCCCAGAGAAAGAATCGGCACAATCTGGTCGTCGTTGCCGGAATAAATCACCAGGTCGTCGCCCACAGCGGCGCGCAGGCGCAGAATCTTGGACAGGTCGCCATTGGCTTCCTTCACAGCCACGATGTTGGGATGCTTAGCCAGTTCCACATAGGTAGAAGTAGCAATGGCCACCCCGGTACGGGAAGGTACATCATAGAGGATGATGGGGATATTCACCGCATCGGCAATAGCCGTGTAATGAGCAATCAGCCCCTTCTGGGTGCATTTGTTGTAATACGGCGTTACCACCAGCAGTGCATCCGCGCCCACGCTTTCCGCGTATTTCGAAAGCTCCACTGCGTAGCTGGTTTCGTTGGAGCCAGTACCTGCGATGACAGGAATCCGTCCCTTCACATGGTCTACGGCAAACTTAATGGCAGCACGGTGCTCCTCGTCGCTCATGGTAGCGGATTCACCAGTGGTACCCGTAATGATGATGGCATCCGTATGCTTCTCTATCTGGTCATCAATAATCCGGCCCAGTTCTTCAAAGTTAATACCATCTTCCGTATACGGAGTGATGATTGCTACACCTGCGCCACGAAAAATCGGTTTTTTCATGAAAAAGCCTCCCCTGCGAGTCATATAACCCGTTCATTGCTCATCTACTTTTAACTGTCTTTAATTATCACATTAAACCGTGGTAAAGTCAACGCCCCTGATGCACTTCCTGCAAAATCATCAGGCGCTGACAGCAGCCATAGCCTGCTTCACCACATCGGCCGGCACATCATTGCGGCAGATGACCTGACCGATTTTCTCCATCAGCACCCAGGTCACCTTGCCCCCGACCGTCTTCTTGTCGTGGAAAATATCGCCGTACATGCCATCCACTGTTACACCACCGGCCTGCAAGGGCAGCTTGTAGGCGGCCACGAGCTTCTTGACACGTTCAAAAGCTTCGTCATCAATGAGTCCCAGCTGGCGGCTGATATGGGCAGCGCCAATCATGCCGGTGGCCACAGCTTCGCCATGATTGTAACGCACATATTCCGTCTCCTTCTCAATGGCGTGGCCAATGGTATGTCCGAAGTTCAAAATGCGGCGCAGGCCTGCTTCCTTCTCGTCCTCGCTGACCACGGCCGCCTTGATTTCACAAGAGCGGGCAATCATATGCACCAGAGCTTCCGGTTCCAGGGAGAGTACCTGTTCCTTGTTCTCCTCCAAGAACGCAAAGAAATCCGCATCATAAATGATGCCGTATTTAATGATTTCCCCAAGCCCCGTATAAATTTCCCGCTGGGGCAGCGTCTTCATGCAGTTGAGTTCCATAAAGACCGCCTGCGGCTGGTAGAAGGCACCGATGAGATTCTTGCCCAGCTCGTGGTTCACTGCCACCTTGCCGCCTACGCTGGAATCCACCTGCGCGAGTAAACTTGTCGGCAGTTGTACAAAGGGCACGCCCCGCATGTAGGTAGCCGCCACAAAGCCGGCCAAATCACCGACTACACCGCCGCCTAAAGCAAAGATGGGCGACTTGCGGTCCAGCCCCAATTCAATGGCGCGGGTGAACACCTCATTGGCCACCGTGAGATTTTTGGAGCTTTCCCCGGCAGGAATCTGCACCATGGTCACCGTAAGGCCTGCCTCGCTCAAAAGCTCCTGCACTTTTTTGCCGTAGAGAGGGCCCACATGCGTATCGGTGATGAGCAATGCCTTGGAACTATAACCAGCACTCGTGACAAAATCCTTTATCTCCTGTTCAATGCCGTAACCGATGACGATATCGTAACTCTTTTCTCCTAAATCAACACGCACCTTACGCATGAAGTACACCTCTTGTCTTTAATGTCTTGGCGATGATTTCCACCACCTGCAGGGGAGACAGTTCGCTCGTATCCACAGCAAAATCCGCCTGCTTGTAAAGCTCCGCTCGCTCGGCCAAAAGTTTTTCCACAGCCTGACGGCGGTCGCCCTTATCCTCTTTGTCCAGCACAGGACGAGTGCCGCGGTTCTGCGTCCGTTCCAACACCGTGTCCACATTGGCTTTTAGGCAGACCATGACGCCGCTCTTCTTCAAAGCCTCCACGTTGGCAGGATTCTTCACCGTACCGCCGCCCGTCGAAATCACCGCATTGCGGCGGGCCGCAAGTTTGAGTGCCAGCTCATGCTCCAGCTTGCGGAAATGTTCTTCGCCGAACTTAGCAAAAATCTCGGGGATGCTCATGCCTGCTTCCTCTTCGATTTTCACATCCATATCAATAAAGGCACAGCCAAGCTTCTGGGCCAGCATCTTGCCGGTGCTGGTCTTGCCGGTGCCCATGAAGCCAATCAAAATGACATTACGCATGCGCGCACCAATCCTTTCCAATGCGCTTGTTGTAAGCAGCCATGGCCGCCTTCACATCCGTCAGGGCGTCCCCGCCAAACTTCTCGCAGATAGCCTGCGCCACGACAAAAGCAGTCATGGCTTCCCCGACCACGGAAGCGGCAGACACCGCACAGGTATCGCTGCGCTCCTTGCAGGCCAGCACCGCTTCACGGCTTTCAATGTCAATGGACTTAAGCGGCGTCATCAGCGTGGGAATGGGCTTCATTGCTGCCCGCAGGACGATGTTCTCACCATTGGTCATGCCGCCTTCGAGTCCACCTGCGCGGTTGGTCTTTCTCTGCACGCGGCCATCCGCCAAAAAGATTTCATCATGAATCTGACTGCCCGGAAGAACAGCACATGCAAAACCTGCGCCAATCTCTACACCCTTGATGGCCTGAATGGACATCATCGCCGCAGACAAGCGCGCATCGAGTCTTCTATCCCACTGGATATGACTGCCAAGCCCCACAGGCGCGCCCTGAACGATGACTTCAAAGATGCCACCCAAGGTATCCCCGGCGGCCTTGGCCTCGTCAATGCGGGCCTTCATCTTAGCTTCGGCCTCGCTGTCATAACAGTTGAGCTCCGAGCCCACATCCTCACCGATTTTTGACATGTCAATTTTTGACATGTCAACTGCAACGCCACCGATATTTACCACATGGGATACGACCTTAATGCCCAATTCCTGCAAAAAGGCCTTGCACACAGCGCCTACCGCCACCCGCATGGTGGTTTCCCGGGCACTGGAGCGCTCCAATATATCCCGCACATCCTGACGGTCATATTTCAATATCCCCGTCAAATCCGCATGACCGGGACGGGCCGCCGTCACCTTTTCTCCTTCGGGCTCACCGAAAGCCGCCATGCGGCCATTCCAGTTGGCAAAATCCTTATTGATGACCTGCAGGGTCAGCGGGCCGCCCAGAGTTTCATTAAAACGCATTCCCGAGAGCACTTCCACCTTGTCCGTCTCTATCTTCATGCGGCCGCCCCGGCCATAGCCCTGCTGACGGCGGGCCAGTTCCTTATCGATGTCTTCCTTCTCCAGTTTCAGACCTGCCGGCAGCCCTTCCAAAATCGCTGTCAGCCTTGGCCCATGGGATTCCCCCGCCGTCATAAAACGCAGTTCGCTCATACTATACACCTCATCGTAGCAAAATTTCACATTAATTTACATTTTAATGTATCATTATGTATAATGCAAGTTCTCTGCGCGGTATTTTTGTCTATTCATCGGGTACAGAAAAGATACTAAGTCCCAATTCTGCCGTCAAGGCATCTTCCCTGTCCTTCCCTTGCTTGACCGTAAGGCTGTTTATGACCACCAGACGCTCTCCCTGCTGGAGCCCCTGCAGGAAATGGAGCAGGGAAAAGTAATTGCCTGTCAGTTGTAATTTGACTGGCAGACAATGCCTTCCTTCATCAGCGGCGGCTTTTCCCGGCACCACGGACAGTATTCGCAAATGGCTCCGCACCGCCAGCCTGTCCAGCGCCACCAGAAACTCACCCTGTTCCATACTTCCCGGCAAGGCCATCTTTGCCAGCCTTTCCCGCCTGCCAAGTTCCCTTTGATAATCATGCAAAGGCAAATGGGCATTCTGGAAATTGGCAATCGCCGTCACCGTTTTTTCTGCCTGCGCCCCCTGCTGACGGAAATCTGCCGCCGCCATCTGCAGAGGACGATGCAACACAACATAAAAACAAAGCGGCAAAAGCAGGGTTCCTGCCAGAGCCAAAACGAAAAACCGTTGCCTTGGGCTACCGGGAATTTTCAGTTTTTCCCCGAGCTTTTCCATGTTCATCCGACTCCCCATTTATCCGCAGAGAAAACTGAATCCTGTCTGCTTCCCCAGACTGTCCTTTGGCCAGCGAAGAATTATCGAGGTTCACCGCGGAAAAATAATCCCTGTCTGCCTCCAACCGTCCCATAAAATCCATCAGACAATCATAATTTGCCGCCTGACCTTCCAGCATAATTTCCCCGCCTTCAACAACTGCATTTATCCGGGTAAGACAGACACCATCCCCGATGCTCGTTCCCAAATGCACCAGCAGACTGTAGCCGGATATTCCCTGTTGGCCCAGCTGCTGCCAAAGACCTTCCCGCCGTTCAACAGCGGCACGTTTAGCTGTCAATTCAGCCATCTGCTTACGCTCCTGCTCCATAAGCACCAGTTCCGCCTGTCTTTCTGCCGCAAAACTTTTGGCCTGCTGATACGTAAAAACATCCCAAGCGACAAAGCAGGTACAGATGAGCAGCAATAAGGCCAGCCAGATAGACAACAGCCGCCCATAAGCAAGTTCCGAACCAGTCCGCCCACAAAAGCCCGCCCGTTCCCGCTGTGGATTTTGCAGATAGTTAAGCGGCCCCTGCTGTTCTTCACCACCGGCGGGAATCATATCCACCAGCTTCAGTTCCACTTGGGCAAAAGCCTGTCTCACCGCCTGCAAATAACCCTTGCGCACGGCGGTTATCAGACACTTGCCATCCATTTCCTTGGCTGGCTGGCAAAGACAGGCAAAATCCTCACCGCTAAGCCCTCTGGCCAGCAATTTGTCATCAAGTTCCCAATACGCGGCCTCCCGCTGCTCCTCTCTTGACAAGTCAGGCGGCAGCTGCAGGGCATAGCGGATAAGTTCCGCCTCCGGCACCACATAAACCACAGGCAAATCCTGCCAGCCCTTCTTGGCAATTTCCATAGCCGCTTGACTGGCCAGCTCCAGCAAAGTCCCATCTTCCTGTTCTCCTGCCGCATAGACCGCATCCCCTGACGCTGTACATTCCGCCATTTTTTGCCATGAGCCGCTCTGCCAGATAAAGTACCAGACCTTTGCTGCAGGGCCTTTTGCCACAAACAGATACGCCCGCTCCGTGGTGAAAACAAAATCTCTAAGGTGCCCAGCCCAGCCACTTATACTGCTCTCCATCTTTTTTCAACACCCCTTTGACCAGAAAATGCGGTTCCGTGCGTTTGTCCCATTCAGATTCCCGGCAAAAGGTATACGCCATGATATAATACCTATCCCCCTGCCGTCTGCCATAAATTCGATAGGGCAGGCCATCATAATCGCCCCGCGCAAAAAGGCTGTCCGTCTTTTCCGCCAAAGATGCAAGCGGACTGCTGTCCTGCTTCAGACGAAACACCTGCTGCTCCACCAGACTTTCCCCAGCCAGACGCAGTTCCATTTCCTGATGATAGATGCGGGCACTATCTGCCCCCTGCCGGGAAAAATAAACCAATCCCCGCCCCATAAAGGCCAGCACCAATAATAGGCACAGGGCTGTAAAAGAGGCAAAGCCCTGCTGATTCCTACGGCCTTGGCAGATACACGGCACTTTCCAGAGTATACGCATGCTGTGTCACCTCGCTTCTTCCCCTGATGTGCAGCTTGTAAATTCCTGGACAGCTGCCATCCGCCTCCGCCCAAAGTTCTTCTATGGTCACGCGGGCCAGTGCGTGGTCACCGGTCAGCGGCGCTTCGAGCTGGTCGCCGCGAATCAGCTTTTTGGTTCCGGCCATGGTATGGAGCCCGTACGTTATCACAAACTTTCCATCCGGCCTTTTTTCCTCCTTGCTGGTATGCTTCCCCAAAGGGTCAGCCTTGCTTATGATGGCAAAGCTCTGTTCCTTATGGCCAGTCTGCTCGATAGCTTCTCCGCGCAACGCATCTTCCATAATCTGCGCAAAAGCGCCCTGCACTTCCTGCACGAGTTCCTCATCGGCCAGATTGATGAAATAGCAGCGCATGCACCAGAAGAATAATGTCATTATGCCCATGAGCAGCATCACCAGCAGGGGCAGGGCTATCAGCGTTTCCATGAAGATGAAGCCGCCCTCAGCTGTGCCGCGCCAGATACCGCTTGTAGACCCGCCTGCCTTGACCATGTTCTGCCTCCCAGGAAATTTCCACCGTCATCTGCCATAGTCCGCCCTCAGCCCAAGTCTGTGCTGTGACCTCATAACGGATGCCATTTTGCTGAAGGTCATCTCCATTCCCCAAATAGGTCATGCTCTCCGGCAGGGACCCATTACGCTCCAGCCAGGCCTCGGCATAGGCAAATTCCGCCCGAGCGATAAAATCCGCGCCGCCCTGCGCTGCTGTCGCAGTTTTAACTTCAGCCGCCTTAACATACATCCCTGCCGTCACAGCCATAGCCATGAGCAGAAAACTCAACACCACCGTTTCCCAAAGGAAAAAACCTGCCTGCCTATCGTCTGCCAACCTTACCACGCTCCATTCTGATGCGGCCGCCCTTGCTGACCATAATCTCCCGTCCCTCCTGCGGATAGCCGTCATAATAAATCAATACCGTAATCAGGGCCTTGGGCTTTTCCTTGTCATCAAATTTGATATCGGCCTGCCCCTCCACCAAAGTGCCATTTTCCTTTTCCTTGCTGGCCCTAATCCCCGGCAAATAATAATTGCGCCCGCGAAGAACGCCCGACTCCCCAGCGTAAATGCAGTTATAGCCGGAATACAAGCGCACAAACAAATTATGCTTGTCTGAGGATTGCGCACCATGGTTCCAGGCCGACTCCGCTGTCAGCCGATTCGCATTCCGGCAATAGCGGATATCCGCCAGCAATTTCTCCGCCTCATACTCCACTGCCGCCTGCCGGTAAAACTTAAAGGCCTGCGGTAAAACCTGCGCTGCCAAAATGAGCATAACAGCCAGCGCCAGCATGAGTTCGAGCAGCATGCTCCCCCGTTGGCCATCCTTCCTCACCATAACACCTGCTCCATAAAACTGCGGACACAATCCCCTTCACTCCAGGCCAGCCATGCCCCCATTGCCAGGAAGGGTCCAAAGGGAATGGGCGTAGTGCGTTCCAGCTTGTGACAGAGCAGCATCCCGCTGCCGTACAGCACACCCAGCAGTGACGCAACCAGCAGACAGAGCAGTATATTTTCCCAGCCCAGCCAGAGCCCCAATGCTGCAGTCATTTTGACATCCCCCAGCCCCAAGCCGCCATGGGATGCCCAGCGCAAAATCCACAGCAAGCCGCAACCCAAAGCACTGCCCAGACAGGCATTTTGCCAATTCATTTGACCTTCCAACAGCGAAACCAGACTCAATAACGCCAGCAGCACGACCAGCCAGTCATAAATCAAACCGTAACGGATATCACAGATGGCAATGAGCACGAGCACACAAGCAATCAGTTTAATGGCCATTGCCAAAGTCACCCGCCTTATAGGTGCCGCAAACCGCCCGGGCTCCTTCCAAATTATCCTTGCTGGCAGCCTCTATACTGTAATTGTCAATTTCAAGCGTAATAATCTTGCCATCCTTAAGCCTGCATTTTCCCTTGGGAGGCTTCACGCTGTCGATATCATTGACATAATCGCTTAAATCTTTCAAAGTTGCAGGTGACGTCCCTTTTTCCAGCTGATAGACCGCAATGGCTGCATCAAGTGTGGTCAAATCGCTCTGTACCTTAGCCGTGTTCGCCGTGGCAATAGCTGAATTAAAGCGGGGCACCGCCATGCTGGCCATAATTCCGATCAAACATAGCGCGATGAGCACTCCCAATAAAGAAAAACCTGCCTGACTTGAATTCCGCATACAAATGCCTCCATTTCTGTACACCAGCTCTCATATTCCTTTAATCAAAAAGTTCTTCTATAAATAACATTTAATTCCTGCTAACCCCAATAAAAAAAAATCCGAGCGCTTAATCACTCGGATTTTTATAATTGCTGAATAAAGGCCAGCGACTTCAGCGGCCTGCCCAAAAGACTCTGCAGATAAGTCAAAAACAAATGCTCGGCCTGCATCAAAAGGCTGCCTGTTATCTTTAGTTCCGCAGGCTTTTCCCAGTCATAGTCCCGAAGCGCCAGAATGAAGCGGCGCAAATCGTCAGGAAAAGGTTCAGCGCCCGGCTCCTGACATTCCGGACACAAAATGCCGCCGGCACTAAGGCTGAAAAAAGCATCATCATCCACCGTCTGTCCACAATGGACGCAATGCTCGAAATGCAGCTGCATCCCTGTGAACTCCAGCAGCTGAATCATGGCCATCAGGGCCGTGACTCTGGGATTGCGCACCTCAAAGGAATCGAGAACATACAGCAGCCGCCCAAACATCTGCGGTTCTGCCTGCCCCGGCGGCAGAAATTCCCGCAGGAACTCCGCCACAAAGCTGCCGTAGGCCATGACTTCCAAATCCTCGGTGAGCTTCTTGTAATGGCGCTTCAAGGTACACTGCCGCACAGTGTCCACCCGCTTGCCTTCGGAGAGCTGCACTTCAATGCTCGAAAACATCTGCATGCCTGCGGCCAAGGGGCTGCGGGGACGGCGGCAGCCAAAAGCCGCGGCCTCCACAAGGCCGCGGTCATAGGTAAAGAGGGTCACCATCTTATCCGCTTCGCCCCAGTTTTTAGAGCCGAGCACCACGGCGGCGGTCTGATAGCTGGCCATTACTTTTTCTCCTCAGCTTTCGGCATATCACTGATGCGCTTGGGCATAACGGCACCTGCCGTCAGCATGTACTGCAGGGCTGACTCGCTGCTGATGTCCAAATAAGTCACATCACTTTTCTTCACAAAGAGATTGGTGCCGGAGGTCATGTTAAGACTCCAGGGCACGAATACGCAGACGTAATCATCCCCGAGCTTGTCCTTCAAAGTCTGGGGCACATCTGCCATGATGAAGCCCAACGCCTGGGACTGATGGAAGGGCACGAGCACCACATGGTCAAACATATTGTTGGACTCAAATACCGCCGTGGACAGGTGCTTGACGCTGTTGTAGATGAACTTTATCACGGGAATCTTGCCCAGCAGGGTTTCCCCGATATAAATCAGACGGCGGGCCGCCCAATAACCAGAAGCCCAGCCCGTCAGATAGATGACCAATAACAGGGTAACAATTCCCATGCCCGGAAAATAGAACGGGAGGTGCTTGCCCAGCACCCCTTCCGTAAAGTTCAGCGTTTCCAGTACCACAAAGACCGTGATAGCCAAAGGCACGAGAATAATCAGGCCGTTGATGAAACGGCGGGAAATACGTTTCGAGCAGCTTTCCTTCATCGCTCGTCACCAAAGCCGAAGTTGCGCAGGATGCCATCCCTGTCACGCCAGTCCTTCTTGACCTTAACCCAGAGGTCGAGGAATACCTTGGAGCCTAAGAGATTCTGAATATCCGTGCGGGCCAGTGCACCGATTTCCTTGAGCATAGCCCCCTTGGCACCAATCACAATCCCCTTCTGGGAATCGCGTTCCACATAGATAGTAGCGCGGATATAAACATCATCATTGGGGCGGGTAGTCATCTCATCCACATCCACGGCAATGGCATGGGGAATTTCGTCGCGCGTGAGTTGCAGGGCCTTTTCGCGGATGAGTTCAGCTACAATCAGGCGTTCCGGCTGGTCGGTGACCATGTCCTCCGGATAATACTGCGGGCCTTCGGGCAGATACTTCTTGGCTTCCGTCAGCAGGCTGTCCAGATTCATTTCCTCTTTGGCGGAAATGGGCACCACACCGGCGAACTCATACTTGGAGGTATATTTCGAGATAATGGGCAGAGCCTGTTCCCGCTCAATCAAATCCAGTTTGTTAACCACAAGGATAACCGGACGTTTCGTGGCCTGCAGGCGCTCTAAGATATAATGTTCCCCCGGGCCCATCTTTTCCGTAGCATCCACCACGAAGAAGATGGCGTCCACTTCGCGCAGGGTGCCTTCGGCAGCCTTGACCATGTACTCGCCCAGTTTATGCTTGGGCTTATGGATGCCCGGCGTGTCGAGGAACACAATCTGGGCGTCCGGCTGGGTCAGGATGCACAAAATACGATTGCGGGTGGTCTGTGGTTTATCGCTCATGATGGCGATTTTCTGCCCAATCAGGGTGTTGATAAGCGTGGACTTGCCCACATTGGGACGGCCAATAACGGCGATAAAGCCGGATTTCATCTTCTGCTCCATATATGCCTCTTTCCTATTTCTCAATCTCTGCTAATACCTAATTTATCCATAACGAAGCGCTGTTCCGCTTCCATTTCTTCCCGTTCTTCATCTTCCATATGGTCATAGCCCAAAAGATGCAGCATGCCATGCACGGTCAAAAAGGCCACTTCACGGCGCACACTGTGGCCATAATCGGCAGCTTGTTCTTCCGCCCGCTCCAAGGAGATAATCAAATCCCCGAGCATATTGACGGTACTGCCGCCTACCACTTCCGGCTCCTCGCTTTCGTTGAAGGCAAAGGAAATCACGTCGGTGGGTCTGTCCACACCGCGATACTGCCGGTTAATCACATGGATATGCTCGTTGTCTGTGAGAGTCACGCTGACTTCGCTGTCCTCCACACCATAAAGTATCCCCACCGTCTCGATGGCGGTGCGGATATTGTCAATATATTCTTCCGGTACTTCCAACTCTTCCGGTTCGTTGCTGATGATGATTTCCATGTTACTTTTCCTGTTTCGCCTTTTCCTTCTCTTTTTCCGCCTTGCGCTTTTCTTCGTAGGCACCATAAGCCTCGACAATGCGGGTAACCACTTCGTGACGGATGACATCCAACGGTGCCAGCCGCACAATGCCAACGCCCTTGACGTGTTCGAGGACTTTGGCCGCTTCCCTAAGACCTGACGTTACGCCCCGCGGCAAGTCCACCTGACCTAAATCGCCGGTAACCACCATACGGGAACCAAAGCCCAGACGGGTCAAAAACATCTTCATCTGCTTGTCCGTAGTGTTCTGGGCCTCGTCGAGGATGATGAAGGCATCTTCCAACGTGCGGCCGCGCATATAAGCCAGCGGCGCAATCTCGATAAAGCCTTTGGCCATGAATTTCGTATAGGTGTCCTGACCTAAAATATCCTGCAGGGCATCATAGAGCGGGCGCAGATACGGGTCAACCTTATCCTGCAAATCGCCGGGCAAAAAGCCCAACCGTTCCCCGGCTTCCACGGCCGGACGCGTCAGGATAATCTTGCGCACTTCCCGGTTCCGCAGGGCCGCCACGGCCATAACCACCGCCAGATAGGTCTTGCCTGTACCGGCAGGGCCGATGCCGAAGGTGATAGAATTATGGCGGATGGTGTCAAGATACCGCCGCTGCCCCAAGGTTTTGGGGCGCACATGACGGCCCCGGGCCGTAACGAGAATCGTATCGCCAAAAAGCGTATGCAGGGCTTCCCCCTTGCCGCCCTTTACAAGGCCAATCCCATAGCGCACCTCGTGCATGGTGATAGTTGTCCCCTGACGATAGAGATAAAGAAGCTCCTCCATCACCTTGGCCGCCATCTCTACCTGCGCGCCTTCCCCCAGAATTTCCACCTGGGTTCCCCGGCTGATAAACTGACAGTCAAATTCACTGCGAAACACCTGTAAAAACTCATCGCCTTCACCCAAAAGAGCGAAGGCTTCATGATTGTCCTGAAAAATAATTTTTCGTTCTAATGCCTGCTGCAAAAAATCTGTTCACCTCTAGCGTATTAGCAAATCAATCTGCGATATACTTCGCATTGTACTTTTCAATCATCTTTTCCGGTTTGTAGGACTCCTTGGCCTTGCGCAGGCCTTCCTGCCCCATATCTTCTTCGCGGTTGATATAGGTCATGCCGCTCCATTCATGCTCAACAAAGCCCTGATTGATGGCCGGATATGCTCCCCGGATATTGGGGTCAGCCTTCTCCACATGTACCACCACGGAATCGCTGTTGAGCTGCTCACCGAAGGTAAAAGCAATGATTCGCCCGTCCAGACAGATTGCCCCGCCCTTCAGTTGGAAGTAATCCCAGTCAGCAAAGAGCTCCAAAATGGCATCCCGTTCCCAGGGAATGAACTCCGACTCCGGCATGGCCTCAATATGGGCTGCATACCATTTCTCCAGCTCGGCCTTGCAGTCCGGCAGGATTTCCGGCGTGATTTCCATATACTCTGCCTCCGGATAAAGTTTCCGAAAGGCATTCAGATGATTCTTCTTGGAATGCAGTTTGCGTCCGGACAGGGTAATGAGCTTTTCCGCCAGATACACGTAGTCAAAATTATCCCGGTCAGCCTCAATAGCAAACTGCCCCGGATACTGCTGCTGCAAAAAATCAGCGAAATGCTTCTCCACACCAGTAAAGGCCAGCGTCTTCTCCTGACTGGCAAAGTAAGCGCGGAAGGTATCCACCGCTTCCTGCCAACGCCCTTCCTCACAGACGGGCTGCAAGGCATAGAGCTGCCCTTCCCATTCACAGGTGAGATAGAGAATCTCCCCCTGTTCACAAACCTCTACATGATAGGGCTTGCGCCACATAAAGAGATTGGTGAAATTGAAATGGGAATTTTCATAGTAACCGCTGCGGTAATATCTATCCAATAAACTCTTGTCATCTTTGGTTAATTCTTTGAACTTAATAATATTCAGCCTCCTATTGAAAATGGCTTTCTATTACCCATTATAGATGACATGTCAATACTTGGCCGTGACCTGAGTCACGCTAACTTCTTCTGACCGCAGGTGGCTTCCGCTGCCGCTACGACTTCTTCCAGGTTGCCGCCGTTAGCTGCCACCACAGCTGCCTGCATGGTGCCTTCGAGCAGCGGGCAATCCGCCATGCGCACCGCATCATCTTTTAAGTTTTCCAGCACCAGTTCCGTAGTCATAATGGCGCTGCCCATATCCATAATCACCACAGCCCCATCCCGGCCGCAGACAAATTCCACTGCTTTGCTGATTTTCTCGTAGCTGGTGCCCATGATACCATCATCGAGGCCTCCGGCTGCAGCAATCTGCACGCCGCCCGCCATCATCTCAGCCATTTCCTTGACACCTTCGGCAAGTTTTACATTATGGGATACCACAACAATCCCTACCAAAACAGTAACCTCCCTCTTATAGGTAAATGCGGCCAGCTATAAATAGACCGACCGCACCCCTGTTATTTTATTTTTAACAATTACTGATAATAAGCTACCCCAGCCTCAAAGAGCTGCTGGTCTTTTTTACCCGGCACATTGCGGGCAATATCCTTGCCGATACGCTCGGAATGTCCCATCTTACCCAATACACGGCCATCGGGGCTCGTAATGCCCTCCACCGCACTGACGGAGCCGTTGGGATTATAGGGAATATACAAGGACGGATTCTCGTTTGCATCCACATACTGAGTGGCAATCTGACCACGCACCCGCATGCGGGCGAGAATTTCCTTATCGGCTACAAAGCGTCCCTCACCATGGGAAACCGCAATGGTATGTACATCCCCCACATTGACATTGTTGAACCACGGGGAAAGATTGGATACCACCTTGGTCTTGACCATGCAGGAAACATGCCGACCTATGTTATTATACGTCAAAGTTGGCGAACTGTCTACCAAATCACGAATTTCTCCGTATGGAACAAGTCCCAGTTTGATCAAAGCCTGGAAACCGTTGCAGATACCCAGCATCAAACCATCCCGCTTAAAGAGCAGTTTGTGGACTTCTTCCTTGATGCGCGGATTGCGGAACATGGCCGCAATGAACTTGCCGGAACCATCCGGTTCGTCACCGCCGCTGAAACCGCCCGGCAGCATGATGATGTTGGCCGCCTTGATGCCCTTGACGATGGCTTCCACCGATTCCTCAACGGCGCTTGGCGTAAGGTTGCGAATGACCAGCGTTTCCGCTTTGGCACCGGCCCGTTCCCAGGCCCGCGCCGAATCGTATTCGCAGTTTGTACCCGGGAATACAGGGATAAATACCTGCGGCTTAGCCAGCTTGGTATGCGAACGAATGGCCACACCCTCGGTGTAAGTCATATCCATGATTCTTTCCTTGGGATACTGCTTCACCTGCGTGGGGAAAATCTTTTCCAAAGGCTTGGTGTAGGCCGTCTCGATATCCGCCAGCATGATGACCGCATCATCACAGACCACGCTGGGGCCTGCAGTGGTTTCACCAATCAGTTGGCAGCCTGCCTCTGACAGGATTTTTTCCAACCGCTCGGAATCAGCCACTTCGAGCAGCAACGCACCGTAGTCCGGCGTAAAGAGTTCATTCCGCATCATTGGCTTAGTGAACTTGAAACCCACGCCATTGCCCAGCACCATCTTGGACACAGCGGCAGCTATACCGCCCACACCAATGCTCTGTGCCGCAAAGACGCGATGCTTTTCCATGAGGTCCGTAACCAGCGACCAGCGCTTCCGCATCTTGGGGAAGTCCGGCAAATCCTGCTCGTCCTTCGGTGCCGGCACGAGATAAACCTTGTTGCCGGGATACTTGAATTCCGGAGAAACCGCATCGCTGGCCTTCAGCGTCGTAACGGCAAAAGCTGCCAGCGTCGGCGGTACATGGATATCTTCAAAGGTGCCGGACATGGAATCCTTGCCGCCGATGGCAGGAATCTCCAGTTCATGCTGTGCCCAAAGTGCACCCAGGAGCGCAGCGAAGGGCTTGCCCCATTTTTCTTCGTCCTTGCCCAGGCTCTCGAAGTATTCCTGGAAGGTCAAGCGAATCTTATCCGCCCGGCCGCCCAAGGCCACCATCTTAGCAGCCGCTTCTACCACTGCATAGATGGCACCATGGAAGGGGCTCCATTCCGTCAGCGCCGGATTCAGGCCAAAAGTCATAGCCGTGGCCGTGTTGGTTTCTGCACCTTCTACGGGCAGTTTTGCCACCATGCCTTCAGCAGGGGTCAACTGACGCTTGCCACCAAAGGGCATCAGCACAGAATTGCCGCCAATGGTGGAGTCAAAGCGCTCAGCCAAGCCTTTCTGACTGCAGACATTCAAATCCTTGAGGTTGGTAAGCCAGCTCTGCTCCAGATTCTTTTTCTCCGCCTCAACGGCCGCCGGAATCGTTCTTAAATAGCGGTTCTTTTCGTCCGGGCTGGTGATTTTGGCCTTTACATGCTGACGCACACCGTTGGTATCCAAGAAGGAACGGTTCATCTGCACAATAGCATTGCCCCGCCATTTCATAATCAGTCGTGGTTCCTTGGTGATTTCCGCCACTTTCGTCGCTTCGAGGTTTTCTTCATCAGCCAACTGGGCGAATTTCCCCAAATGCTCGGGACGGATAACCACGGCCATGCGCTCCTGCGATTCGGAGATGGCCAGTTCCGTACCGTCAAGGCCCTTGTACTTTTTCTTCACCGCATCCAGATTGATGGTGAGGCCCGGTGCCAATTCGCCGATAGCCACGGCCACACCGCCCGCACCAAAGTCGTTGCAGCGCTTAATCATGCGGCTGACAACCGGATTGCGGAACAGGCGCTGAATCTTGCGCTCCGTGGGCGGATTGCCCTTCTGCACCTCGGCACCGCAGGAGGTCAGGGATTCTTCCGTATGTTCCTTCGAGGAACCGGTGGCACCGCCGCAGCCATCACGGCCGGTACGTCCACCGACCAGCACGACGATATCACCGGCAGCCGGCACTTCCCGTACCACGTTTTCCTTGGGGGCAGCAGCGATAACCGCACCGATTTCCATGCGCTTGGCCATGTAGCCTTCATGGTAAACTTCCCGCACTTGCCCCGTAGCCAGACCAATCTGATTGCCGTAGGAGCTGTAACCAGCAGCAGCGCCCAAGGTGATTTTCTTCTGGGGCAGCTTGCCCGGCAGGGTGTCTTTGAGCAGGCGGCGCGGGTCAGCAGCACCGGTGACGCGCATGGCCTGATAAACATAGGAACGGCCGGACAGCGGGTCGCGGATAGCACCGCCCAGACAGGTAGCAGCACCGCCGAACGGCTCGATTTCCGTAGGATGGTTGTGGGTTTCATTCTTGAACATCACCAACCAGTCTTCTTTTTTGCCGTCGATATCTGCTTCCACCACGATGGAGCAGGCATTGATTTCCTCGGATTTATCCAAATCTGCCAGCTTGCCGTCCTTGCGCAGGGCCTTCATGCCGATAACCGCAATATCCATCAACGTCACATCACGGTTTTCCCCAGCATAGAGTTCTTCCCTGTCCTGCAAGTATTTCGTATAAGCCTTGGCAATGCTCGGCGTATAATAGCCTTTAGCAATCTGCACTTCATCCACCGCCGTAGTAAAGGTGGTATGACGGCAGTGGTCGGACCAATATGTATCAATTACTCTAAGTTCTGTAATGGTAGGAGGACGCTTTTCCGTATCCCGGAAGTAAATCTGACAGAACGCCATATCCGCCAGACTCATAGCAAAGCCCTTGGACTGCCAAAAATCCTGCAAAGCTTCGGCATCCAGATTGTTGAAGTTTTCCAACACTTCAACATCAGCAGGCTCCTCGTATTCACTAATCAGGGATTCCGGCTTCTCAAGGCTGGCCTCACGGCTTTCCACCTTGTTGATGCAGTAATCCTTTATTTTGCCAAAGGTTTCTCTGTCCACATCACCGACAATGACGATAACCTTGGCCACCCGGATTTCCGGGCGTTCCTTCTGGGTAATCAGCTGCACGCACTGGGCTGCCGAGTCCGCCGTCTGGTCATACTGCCCCGGCAAAAATTCCACCGCAAAGACCCGGGAATTGGGGAACTTGGGCAATTTTTCCTCATAGACAACATCTACCGGCGGTTCGGAGAAAACGACATTTTTCACCGCAGCGTATTCCTCATCGCTAAGGCCTTCAATGTCATAACGCCGGATAATGCGGACGGCCTTCAGCTCGTCCAGGCGAAATGTCTCCTTGAGGTCATCGCACAGCTGCTGGGCAGGAATATCAAAATACCCCTGTCGTTTTTCTACGAAAATTCTTCTCACAGTCATGAATCTTCTTTTCCTCCAGACACTAAATAGAATAAATACATAAAGCTATATAGACAAACAGGCATAGAGACACCTACGCAAATAGGGTCTCTATGCCTGTATATCACAAACTGTCAATGGCGACTTTCACAACTACCTTGGTTACCTTGCCCGGCGCGTCCTCCACGACCGACGCCTGCGGACGGTGTACGTCCTCAGGATAAAGCACGGCAAAGCAGCCCGGCGAGAGCACAATGCTGCTATCGGGAACCAGGGCTTTATAGAAGGTTACATCCCGCTCCGCATCATAGGGAGCTTCTTCTTCCAAATCGGGGCTTAAGGGGCACCAGCCCATAAACTCCTCGCCTTCCGCTATAAACTGAATGTCCACGAATTTTCGATGGGTCTCCGGCTTACAATCTTTCTCCGGACGCGTCGTATAGCGCTGCACATTAGCAAAACACTTATCCCCTGCAATAGGATATTTGCCATCTGCCATCTGGGTGAAATCATGCTCACGCAAATAGTCAAGCGCCTTTTGGATAATCGCCGGATAATCTACATGATTTTCGTCCAATGTATCCATACTGCCGATAATCATTTCGTAACCCTCTCCTGTCGTACATTCTGTAAAAAACAACCGTTCATACACATTTTACCTAAAACTACTGTATTATGCAAGGAAACATCCTCACATTTCTAAAAAAAAGCTAGGGAACATTGCAACTCATTTGTTTGCCGAGGCTGGACAGAATGTAATTATCCCTTGTTCGCCATGCGGCAATATGATATAATTGTTGCGTGTGAAAATCTGGTAAGCAGTCCTCGTCCATTGCCGGACGAGGATTTTCCTGTATTTAGTGTGGAAAGGGGTTTATATATGCGAGAACTTTTGGAACTTTTGGAGCATGATGCGCGCCGTCCTGTAGGAGAGCTGGCAGCCATGCTCAAACGCAGCGAATACGAAGTCGAAAAAAACATCAAGAATTTGGAGAAGAACAAAATCATTCTCTCCTATAACACCCTGATTAACTGGGAAAAATTCGGTGACGACACCGTGACCGCCATTATCGAAATCAATTTGACACCCCAGCGGGAAGTCGGCTTTGACGCCATTGCCGAACGCATATACCGCTTCGACGAAGTACGCACGGTATATCTCATGAGCGGCAGCTTTGACCTCTTGGTTATCATCGAAGGCAAGTCCCTTAACGACGTAGCAAACTTCGTGGCCACCCGCCTAGCTACCATTGAGGGGGTTACGGCTACCCGCAGCCACTTCATGCTGAAACCCTACAAAAAAGACGGCGTCATCATCAATGATGAAGAACGCGACCGCAGATTGGTGGTGTCCCCCTGATGGCTGATAACATGAATTGGCAGCAGCGCCTTTCTCCGGGAGTAAACGCCATTGCGCCTTCGGGCATCCGCAAGTTCTTTGACATCGCCGCCCAGATGGATGACGTAATTTCTCTGGGCGTGGGCGAGCCGGACTTTGTAACACCCTGGTCCATCCGCGAAAGCTGTGTCTATGGTCTGGAACAGGGCTACACCTCCTACACTGCCAACCGGGGCATGCCGGAGTTGCGTCAGGAAATCGTCAATCTCTTCAAGCGCCGCTACGATGTCGACTACGACGCCAACACCGATGTGCTGGTGACGGTAGGCGTCAGCGAAGCACTCGATATTGCCATGCGTGCCGTGCTGGCTCCCGGTGATGAAGTGCTGATTCCTGAGCCCTGCTACGTTTCCTATCAGGCCTGCACCATTCTGGCCGGTGGTGTTCCCGTAGCAGTGCCTGCCAAAATCGAGAACGAATTCCGCATCACGCCGGAAGAACTCGAAGAACATGTCACCGACAAGACCAAGGTACTCTTGATTGGCTACCCCAACAACCCCACTGGGGCCATTATGACCCGCAAGGATTTGGAAGCCGTGGCCGACTTTGCCGAAAAGCATGACCTCATTGTCATCTCGGATGAAATCTACGGCGATTTGACCTATGGCGGCGAAGAGCATGTCTGCTTCTCCTCCCTGCCCCGCATGAAGGACCGCACCATTCTCTTAAACGGCTTCTCCAAGGCCTATGCCATGACGGGCTGGCGCATTGGTTACGCCCTGGGCAATCCCACGGTCATTGCCGCTATGACAAAAATCCATCAGTACACCATGCTCTGTGCTCCCATCACGGCTCAGGTCGCTGCCGTGGAAGCCCTGCGCCATGGCGAAAAGTACATGAAGAAGATGGTGGCTGAATACGACCGCCGCCGCCGTCTTATCTACGATGGACTGACCAAGATGGGTTTGGAATGCTTTGAGCCGAAAGGTGCGTTCTACATTTTCCCGTCCATCAAGTCCACCGGCTACACCTCCGACGAGTTTGCTGAAAAGCTCCTGACCACGGAACATGTGGCGCTCGTCCCCGGCAGCGCCTTCGGTGCCTGCGGTGAAGGTCATGTACGCTGCTCCTATGCCACGGCCATCGACAAGATTTCCGAGGCTCTGAGCCGCATCGAAAACTTCCTCAAGAACCATCGCAAGTGAGTTTAGAAAAATTTTCTTAAAAAAGTGTTGACAAGAATATATTAAATCCGTATAATATTTCTTGTGACTGCGGGATGTGGCACAGTTTGGTAGCGCGCTTCGTTCGGGACGAAGAGGCCGCAGGTTCGAATCCTGTCATCCCGACCATTGAGATTTTAAGCCAGTAACTTTTGTTGCTGGCTTTTTTGCTGTTTAATATTATAATCATCATTGTTCGTGAGTCGGTTACATAAAAATTGACCAGTCAACTGCTATAATAAAGACACGAAGAAAAACTTAGCACATGACTAGGAGGAATACAATATGGCAACGACGGTTATTACCAAAGATAATTTCCAGAGCGAAGTGCTGGATAATCCCGGCACGGTACTCATTGACTTCTGGGCTGACTGGTGCGGCCCCTGCCGGATGCTCTCCCCCATCATCGACGAGGTGGCTGCGGCCAATCCTGCCATCAAAGTGGGCAAGGTCAATGTGGATGCAGAGCAGGAACTGGCTGCCCAGTTCGGCATCATGAGCATCCCCACCCTGCTGGTCTTTAAGAACGGACAGAAAACCGGCGAATCCGTGGGTCTTATTCCCAAGGAGCAGGTAGAAAACTTAATCCGCTAAAAGAAACCTGAGACAAAGAAACTTCTCTGTCTCAGGTTTTTAATTTATTTTCCCAGCAGTTCTGCGATTTTTCCAATCATTTCTTCCACATCTACTGGCTTGCTGATATGACCGTTCATGCCAGCTTCCAGACATTGCTGAATGTCCTCGGCAAAAGCATCGGCGGACATGGCCAGTATAAATACCTCTTTGGCATCCTGACGAGATTGCTGACGAATTTCACGGGCAGCTGTCACCCCATCCATAACCGGCATGCGCAAATCCATCAGAATCAATTTATAATGATGGGCAGAACTCTTTTGGAACAGCTCCACTCCCTCCTGTCCATTGCGGGCCCAGTCAATACAGTTGGCTCCGTATTCTGCCAGCATAACATGGGCAAGCTCCCCATTGATTTCGTTATCCTCGCAGAGCAGGATAGGCACGTCATGGAGGAAATCGCGGGGAACATCCTGACGGGAAATCCTTTTTCCCCGCCCCATATCACTCGGAGCCAACTGTTCCACCTGCAAAGGCAAAGCAACAGTAAATTCCGTGCCCCGATTGAGCTGACTCTTTACCGCCAAAGTGCCTCCCATTAAGGTGACAAACTTATGTACCAATGCCAGCCCCAAGCCTGTGCCCTGAGTGTTGACAGTCTCCTGACGGACTTCCTGCGAGAATACCTCATACATATGCTGCTGAAATTCTTCACTCATGCCAATACCATCATCCTTGACAATTTCCGTCAGCTGCCATCCTTCCGGCTGTGCTTCTATCTTCATCTGCCACTGTACATGGCCCTTTTCCGGCGTATACTTTATCGCATTGCTGAGCAAATTCATGGCGATCTGCTGCAAACGCAGCCTATCGGTCAGCACCACGATATTCTCAGGAGCCTCCAGCTCGGCCTGAAAATCTATCTGACGTGCTTCGGCGTTCATAGTTATAGCTTCACGAATGGTTGCAAAAATCTCTTGGGGATAACTCCTGTCCTCCCGCAGAACCAGCTTGCCGCTTTCAATCTTGGACAAGTCTAGGATATCATTGACCAGTTCCAGCATCAGCTGTCCGGAGCGGTCAATGCTTTGCAGATAATGATGCACCTCTTCCAAATTCTGGGATTCCTTCGCCATCCTGGCATAGCCTAAGATGCCGTTAAGAGGCGTACGCATATCATGGCTCATGGATGACAGGAATGCACTTTCCGCCTTGCGGGCCTGCTCAGCCGCATCCAGTGCCGCCTGCTTGGCCGCCAGCTCTGCCTGCGCCTGTTGCCGCTGTGCCCGATAGATGGCTCTGGCCGTCACTCCCAACCCCAGCAAAACCAGCAGGAAAAAGGCCACCACCCAGCTCAAGGGCAGAGAACGCACTACATCCATTGTAGTAAGCGGCACATAAACATTGCGGTTGACGATATCCACACCTTCAGCGGCACTGGCCTGAGCCGCCTTGCTAAGCAGAGAATTCAACACCAGCTGTTCTGGCAGCAAAAGGCCGCTGTTTTCCGTCACCACTCCGTCAATGGCTGCAATCACGCAGGTATCGGAGCGGTTTTTATTCATAAGCCAGTTCATTTGGGCCACATTGCAGAAAATAGCATCCACCTGCTTGTTTTTCAAGGCCCTGTGACAGTCTTCCAAATTGCTAAATCCGGCAAAAGAAACCTCCGGGAATCCCTTGGCCAACTGCTGGCGGACATTTTCCGGCATCACGCCAATAACAGCTGCTCTTTTTATCTCCGTCACGCCCGGGCGACGGATAGAAAACATATTGAAAGTGAAAAAAGTCTTGGTCAGGGCCAAGCCATCCTCCTCGGCAGATATCACATCCTGGCTGCTGAGGCCAAAGACATCTACCGCACCATCATGCAAAGCGGCCAAAGCCTCCTCCCGATCGGAAAAGGGAACAAACTCCACCTGCCAATTCAGTTTCTGCACCAGCAGCCGGTAAAAATCAGGGCCAATACCTGCTGCTTTATCGGTGTTATCCAAGAAGGAAAAAGGCGGCAAATCCCGCATAAAAGCCACCTTCAATACAGGATGCTCCGCAATATAGGCTTTCTCCTCCTCGGTCAGGGACAATTCGTGCTGATTGGGCAGATAGAGATACTTCTGCACCAGTTTTTCCGCATAAAGAGGTTCTTCAAAGAGAATGCGGTTCATGGCCGTATCCACTTTAACCCGCAAATCGCCCTGATTTTTTGCAAAGATAGGGTAATAAGCATTGGTAGCAATACGAAAGATGGTCTTGTAATCCTCGGAAAACTTTGTTCCCCCAGCAATCAGACCGTCAATTTCGCCATGTTCCAAAGCCATTGTCAGCTGTTTGTCATTTTCATAGGCAGAAAAAATCGGTTCAATGCCATTGCCCCGAGCCCAGGTTTGCGCCCGCTTGTACATGACCGAATTGCCGATGACGCCCAGTCTTTTGCCGTTCAGTTCCTTGGCATTGCCATAGGTAAAGCGCTCATCCCCCTGCTTCACACGGATGCAGAGCATCCCCCGATAGAACCAGTTATCGGCAAACAAATATTTCTGCTCCCGTTCCGGTGTAGGTGATATGCCCATCGCCATCTGGATTTCATTATTATCCAGCCCCTTAAAGAGTCCGGTAAAATCCTTATAGGGATGGAATTTGACCTTGAACCCGGCATATTGAGAAATCTTATACATATACTCGGCATCAAAGCCCTGTTCATAGCCACTTTCTCTGGGCACAGCATAGCCAGGCTGTTCAACCACGCCTACATTCACCGTATCCAGTTCTGCCATTTCCACAGACTCGGACAGAGTCGGGCTAAGCCACAGTCCTGCGCCCATAAGCAATATGCCTGCCAACGAGACAGCCCCAAATCTTTTCAGCATAATACCGTTCCCTCATTCTCTGAAAAAATCAGTTTTCTCTATTGCTATTATATTCGCTATGCTTTTATATTTTCCTGTTAATCAAAGCCGACCTGCCAATTCCTGCAGAGCTTCCTTGTCAATAATACGGATGCAGCCCCGGGAGTTTTTTATCCAGCCCTCCTGGTTAAAATACTTCACCAGGCGGCTCACCACTTCCCTAGCGGTGCCCATATAGCGGGCAATCTGCTCATGGGTCAGATGGATTTCCTCCGTGCCGTTTTTGGCGCTTTCCTCCATCAAGAAAATGGCCAAACGGCGGTCAGCGGAGTAGAACAGCACCTGCTGCATCTTCCAGAGCATATCCGACAAACGGCTGGTGGCCATCTGATAGCCATAGCAGCGCACGTTGATGTTGCCATCGGACAGTTTGCGGAAGGTCGGCGACTTAATCAGCAGAGCCTCCGTATCCTCCTCTGCGTCTACATAGACATCAAAGGTCAAAGACTCCAGCACGCAGGGCGCCGACAGGATGCCCACGTCATTGGCAAAGAGCCGGTACAAGGTCACCTCCCGGCCATCCTCCGACATGGTATAAACCCGTAGCTGGCCTTTTTTCAGCAGATGCACTCCAATGCAGTCCAATGCCCCTTGATGAACATGAGTGCCCTTGGGATAGTGCACCATTTTCGAGCCCTCCATCAAGAGTTCCTTTTCGGATGTCGATAGCCGAGGCCAAAAATCAAAGTGCTGAATAAATAAATCCATCATGGATGATTCTGAAGCCAAGCTAATCCCCTCCCCTAATCGTAAAAAAAGCCCCCCAAAAGGGGGGCTTTCACTTGCTTCTTCCCAATCCCTGTAAGACTTAACGGAAGAGCTGGCTTACCGAGCGATGGCTCTGAATACGCATGATTACATCACCGATAGCATCTGCCAGAGACAGGGTAACAATCTTGTCGGACTGTTTTTCCGGCGGCAGCGGAATGGTGTTGGTAATCACCAGCTTTTCAATGCAGGATTCGTTGATGCGCTGTACAGCAGGGTCGCTCAGGATAGCATGGGAGCAGGAAGCGAACACGCGCTTTGCACCACGTTTTTCCAGGGCCTTGGCACCTTCGCAGAGGGAACCTGCCGTATCAACAATATCGTCAATGATGATGGCCGTCTTGCCTTCCACATCACCGATGAGATTCATAACCTCAGCACAGCCCGGTTTCGGACGGCGCTTTTCAATGATGGCGATGGGAGCCTGCAGGTGGTCAGCGAGAACGCGGGCACGGGTTACACCGCCCAGGTCTGGGGAAACCACCACGACATCTTCCAGCTTCTGCGAGCGGAAGTAGTTGGCAATAACGGGAGCTGCTGCCAGATGATCCACGGGGATATCAAAGAAGCCCTGAATCTGGCCAGCATGGAGGTCAACGGTAACAACACGGGTAACACCAGCAGTCGTCATGAGGTTAGCAACCAGTTTTGCGGAAATGGGCTCACGGCCGCGGGTCTTGCGGTCCTGACGGGCATAAGCGTAGTAAGGAACAACTGCCGTTACGCTATGAGCGGATGCACGCTTGCAGGCATCTGCCATAATCAGGAGTTCCATCAGGTTGTCGTTTACCGGGTAAGACGTCGGCTGAATGATGAAAATATCCTTGCCGCGGATGCTTTCGCTGATCATAACCTGCGTCTCACCATTGTTGAAATGACCGACATATGCATCGCAAAGATTTACACCGATGTGGTCAGCAATCTCTTTTGCCAGCTCCGGGTTAGCGTTACCGGTCAGGATGCATAAGTTTCCAGTGTCTAAAGCCATTTTGTAAAAATCCTCCAAATCTTTCTTTTCCTACAAATTAACTCATCTCGGGGAAGTGACATGCGTCACTCTCTATCTACAACAGTATAACACTGATTGTATGTAACATAAAGCCTTATTTATGATTGTTTGCACAATTCATTAGGAATTATTTGCGCTTGTCCGCCCAGCCTTCGATATTCGTCTGGCGGGCACGGGCAATAGCCAAATTGTTGCTGGGCACTTTCTTGGTAATGGTGGAACCGGCACCGATATATGCACCATCCTCTACTTCCACGGGCGCTACCAGATTGGAGTTGCAGCCAACGAAGGCATCGTTGCCAATCTTCGTGCGGAACTTGGTCTTGCCATCATAGTTGACCGTAATCGTACCGCAGCCCATGTTGACGCCGGAGCCCATGTCCGTGTCGCCGATATAGGACAGATGCGGCAGCTTGGAGCCTTCGCCAATCACGGAGTTCTTGACTTCCACGAAGTTGCCCATCTTGACACCAGCCATCAGGTGGGAATCCGGACGGATGTGATTGAACTGGCCGAGAATTACGCCATCATCAATCACACAGTCATGGTAGTAGCCAAACTGACCCATAACCTTGTTGCCCATCTTGACATTCTGCAGACGGACGCAGGGGCCCACTTCGCAGTCTTCACCGATTACCGTATTGCCTTCAATCCAGGTCTGCGGATAGATAACCGTATCGCGGCCAATTTTTACATCCGCATCCACATAGGTGGTATCGGGGTCCATAATCGTAACACCTTCCGCCATGAGTTCTTCATTCTTGCGGCGGCGCAGGATTTTTTCGGCACCGGAGAGCTGCAGGCGGGAGTTGATGCCCAGCGTGGATTCATAATCGTCAGCTGCTACAGCCCAAATCTTTTCGCCCTGCTTCTGGAGAATTTCCAGTACGTCCGGCAGGTAGTATTCGCCCTGGGCGTTGTCATTGGTAACCTGTTTCAGGGAGTCAAAGAGCGCACGGGCATCAAAGCAGTAGATGCCGGAATTTACTTCCTTGACTGCGCGTTCTGCTTCCGTGGCGTCCTTATGCTCCACAATCTTGAGCACGCTGCCGTCTTCGGCGCGAATGATGCGGCCATAGCCCGTAGCATCCGGCATGATGGCCGTCAGCACCGTAGCCTTGGCCTGGGCCTTCACATGGGATTCGTAGAGGTTCTTGAGCAAATCCCCGGTCAAAAGCGGCGTATCGCCGCAGAGAACCATAACTGTGCCCTGCTCGTCCTTTAAGAGCTCTGCCGTCTGGAGTACAGCATGACCCGTGCCCAGTTGTTCCTTCTGCTCGGCAAATTCGATTTCACTGCCCAGAGCCTGGCGCACTTCTTCACCGCCAAAGCCCGTGACCACAATATTGCGCTTGGCACCGGCAGCCTTGGCAGCATCGATGACATGCTGCACCATAGACTTGCCTGCAGCCTTGTGCAGAACCTTCGGGAGTTTGGATTTCATACGGGTGCCCTTGCCGGCGGCAAGGATTACAGTTACTAAATCAGACATTTTATCTGTGTCTCCTTAAAATTTATTTCTTTTATTTTTTCGCTTTTTTTGCCTTGGACTTTTTTTCGCGTTCGAGTGCTTCCATGGCTTTTAAGAGAGTCTTCTCCGAATTTTCCATATGGCGCTCTGCTGCCTTGCTGGCCGCCTTGCGGTCACCATTGGCAATGGCTTCCACAATCAGGCGGTGTTCGTCCAAAGTTTCCTCCAGACGGCCGGGATAGGACATGGACAGCGTGCGGAAACGGGTGAGCTGGTCACGCAAATTGGAGATAATCCCCACCAACCGCTCATTGCGGGCCGCATGATACATGAGGTCATGGAACTCAATATCCGTTTCCACGATTTTTTCGATATTGCCTTCTTTGATATAACCGCCGATAATCACCAGCAGACGCTGCAAGTGCTCGAGTTCATCATCGGTAATATGGTCAGCAGCCAGCCCATTGGACAGGGATTCGAGTGCCGTGCGGATTTCAAAAATCTCATTGATATCCCGGATGGACATGCTGGCCACATAGGTTCCCCGGCGGGGCATCATCACCACATAGCCCTCAAGTTCGAGCTTGCGAATGGCTTCCCGCACCGGAGTACGGCTGACACCTAATTCCTCAGCCAGCTGGATTTCCATAATTCGCTCACCGGGCTTCAGCACACCATTGCGAATGGCCTCCCGGAGGGATTCGCACACCACTTCCCGCAAAGGCTGGTAGCTGTCAAGCTTTATCGGGGCTAATCTGTTTGTCATATAGGCCTACCTCTTTTGCAAAAAATTACGCTTTCCTTCGGTTCATCTGAAATGTACGGGTGACAAAGACATCCGCATTGGTATTCTGCCGCAGGACATTGGCAATGGCTTCTGCCTGTTCCCGGTTGCGTGCCAAACCAAATACGGTTGGGCCGCTGCCGGACATCATGCTGGCCATGGCCCCCTTGTCGAGCATCATCTGCTTGTAGTCTGCTATCACGTCATACTTCTTTATAGTAACACTTTCCAGCACATTACACAATAACCCGGCCACGGCTTTTCGGTTGCCGCGGGCAATGGCTTTCTTGATGGCCTCGTTGTCCGGATGGCGCTCGGCCCCCTGTTCATCATAATTCTGATAAGCCCAGGCCGTGGACACGGAGATGCGAGGCTTGGCGAGCACCACCCAGGTCTCCGGCATATCGGCAAGGCGCGTCAAAACCTCCCCGCGGCCTGTGGCAAGCATCGTGCCCCCCATCAGGCAGAAGGGAATATCCGAACCGAGCTTTGCGCCCAATTCGCAAAGTCTTGCCTCGCTCATCTGCAAATTGTAAAGCTCATTCATGCCCTTGAGCACCGCTGCCGCATCGGCGCTGCCTCCGGCCAGACCTGCCGCAATGGGAATGCGCTTGGTAAGCTCCATGCGCACGCCCCCCGTAAGGCCGTATTCCTGACGTACAAGTTCCGCCGCCCGCCAGGCCAGATTCTTTTCGTCCGCCTTGAGCCAGGGCACGTTGATGGACAGCGCAATCTCCCCATCCGTCTTTTCCATGGTCAAAGTGTCGTGCAGGCCAATGGACTGCATAACCATGGCCACTTCGTGAAAACCATCCGGACGCTTGCCCAAAATATCCAGCGTCAAATTTATCTTGGCATTTGCTTCTACTGTTACCATCTGCACACTCCCATTCAATCAGCTTCTAATAGAATAACAATTTTTCACCCATAACGCAAGAAATCCCCCGCCTTCAAGCAGGAAAATTTGACGAACTGTCTAATTATCAATTATAATATAGCTTATGACGTAAAAAGGAGAAGACAATATGAAAATCTTAGCCCGCCATTTGACCGCGGATTTATTTAATTGCCAGAACCACCAGTTAGACGATAACGAACTCATTTTAGATATGCTCAAAAAAATTCTGCAGGATTTGGAATTGCAGCTGATGAGCTTCTCCGCTGAGGCACTGGATAACGGCCACAATGCTTTGATGCTGACTCTCGCTGACGGTCACATCACCCTGCACGTTTATCCCAAAATGAAATATGTTGCTTTGGATGTCTTCCTCTGTCAGGAAGATGCCGAGCCGGATAAATTAGGCCAGGCCATCCGCGCCTTCTTTAAGCCCGACAAAACCAAGACCACAGTCTTAAAGCGTGGCGACTTCGGTGCTCCCAAGGAAATCAAGCCCAAGGTGAAAACAAAAGTTGCGCCCCTGCGCAAGATTCATAACACCGGCGCCAAGGTCATCCGCATCCTGGCCCGCCGCAACAACAACCAGCAGTAAAAAACAGCGTGTACGCTCACCACGAGCAGTACACGCTGTTTTTTTAACAAAATTTACGCACGGCCTTGCCGTTCAGATAATCACAGAGCCGTCCCTGATAGCGCCCCTCCTGCCGCATCACGTTGATGATATGGTCGCGGATTTTCCACCAGCCCGTGTGCCAGTTGGAAAAGAGCGTGTTCTCCTCCGGCGCCCGGCCGATGATTCTCTGCAGGACAATCTCCGGGGAAAGATGCTCCAAAAACTTTATGACCCGGTCCTCATACTCCGGCAGGGTAATCATTTTGATTTTGCCCGCTTCGTAGTCTTTGGCCATAGCTGTGCCCTTGACGATGTAGAGGGCATGTAGCTTCACCTGGTCAACGCCCAAAGCCGACAAAATCTTGGCATCCTCAATCACATCCAGCTCATCATCCCAAGGAAGATTGAGTATCAGA
Source organism: Selenomonas sp. FC4001 (assembly GCF_000701565.1). Taxonomy (NCBI): domain Bacteria; kingdom Bacillati; phylum Bacillota; class Negativicutes; order Selenomonadales; family Selenomonadaceae; genus Selenomonas; species Selenomonas sp. FC4001. The sequence continues at coordinate 195,106 of NZ_KL370793.1, forward strand.
TGGACGCAGGACTGCAGGCCGAATTTCTTAATGCGCAAAATGGCATCAATAAGTTCAGCCAGCGTATGGCCGCGATTAATCTCCACCAAAGTATGAACATTGGTACTCTGCAGCCCCAGTTCCACGCAAATGTCAATATTGTGCTTCTCCTTCTGTGCCTGCAGAACTGCCAGATGCTCGTCGCTTACACAGTCAGGACGGGTGGCGATATACACCGCCACCACATCCTCCGGCGCTCCGGCTTCATCCACCCAAGCCGCCAATTTTTCCGGCGTGGTGTAGGTGTTGCTAAAATTCTGCAGATAGGGAATAAACTTCTTCGCCTTGTACTTCGGCACGATATGCGCCTTGTTGGCCTCCATCTGCTCCGTAATCGTCATTGACGCCGGCAGGTTCTCATAGCCCGTGCCAATCTCCCCGCAGAACGTACAGCCTGCCCCACCATTGCCACAGGTGCCGTCCCGGTTCGGACAGGTCACAGGCAGTGCAATCGGCAGTTTATAGACCTTCTCGCCGTAGCGGTCTTTTAGATAATCGGAAAATGCTCGATATATTTGTTGTTCCAATGTCATTCCTCACTGAATTTTTCTTCTAATAGCCGCATCAGCTCTTCTTTGTTCGGCAATACGAGTTCATACTTGCTGGCAAAAATCTGGGAATTGTCCTTCGGCAAGGTCATCTCTACAAGAGCATCGTTCTTCTTCTTACAAAGCAAAATCCCCACGGTAGGATTTTCTGTAGACAATTTGATCTTGCGGTCATAGTAATTCACATACATCTGCATTTGACCTATATCCTGATGAGTAATATCGCCTATTTTCAAGTCAATCAACACAAAACATTGCAACAAACGATTGAAAAACACCAAATCCACATAGAAATGCTGTTCATCAAAAGTCAAACGCACTTGCCTGCCCACAAAAGTATATCCTTTTCCTAGTTCCATCAAGAAATTCTGTAATTCATCAATAATACATTCTTCCAGCTTAGATTCCGAATAACTGCTATTCTCGGGCAAACCTAAAAACTCCAATACATAAGGGTCTTTGACAATATCTGCCGGACTTTCCACAATCAGTCCCTGCTTGGACAATTCACTTACTTCATTCTTATCTCTGGACAGTGCCAGCCGTTCATATAACGCAGAATTAAACTGACGTTTCAATTCTCTTAGGCTCCAACGCTCATTAGCAGCTTCTTGCTCATAAAAAAGACGTTCTTGAGGATTAGAAATCCCCATCAAGAACAGATAGTGTGACCAGCTAAGCAGGAATTTTCCAGACAGTGTCTGTGAAATTGACGAAACTCCCTCTGATTTTCCAGACGCTGTTTGGAAAATTGATGCTCTATCATTCGAGTCAATAAACCGTTTGGAATAGACAATATAAAACTGGCGCATATTGGCCAAATTGCTCTTAGAAAAGCCCTTTCCCAGCCGCGCTGTCAGTCGTTTGGCCAATTCTGGTATGATTTTCGTCCCATACTTAGCCCTAATCTTGCCCTGCTGTTCGTGCTCCACAATCATACGACCGATCTCATAATATGTACATACCATAGCCGAATTGACCTGAGCTGCAACATGCCGCTTGGCATTTTCAATCAGTCGAACTATCTGTTCAGTCAGCTGACTGCTATCTTCTTCCTTTGCCAAATCTTTATCCATAAATACCCTCTCATTTCGCGCATTTTCCAATATAACCTACCTAATCCTATAATACCGCTGATTACGGCTGGTCGGCTTGTCCGGTATGGTCATGGCAATCAAGCCCTGCCTCATAGCAGGCTCAATGTAGTTGCGCTTCAAGCCCGCTGTGGCCTTCAATCCCAACATTTCCTGCAGTTCCTTTGCCTTATAGGAAATATCATATTCCATGACTGCCAGCAGTTTTTTGACACATTCATTGTCTTCGTCCAAAACATCTTTTTCCAAAAGCTCATCCATCACCGCATCAATCATGTGCAACATAAAGATGATAAATGGTGTAGACTCCCCAGCCCGATGTGCGGCACTTATGGCCGCATAATATTCGCTTTGATATTTGTAAATCTGATTCTCAATAGGCAAGTAAGCAAAGATTGGCTGCCACTGAGCCAATAGCGCCGTCTGCCACAATCTTGCCATGCGTCCATTGCCATCAGCAAAGGGATGAATGAAGACAAACTCATAATGAAATATTGAGGATAACAGCAACGGCTGAATATGATTGCGTTCTTCTCGCAGCCATGCAAATAAATCTTCCATTTGTCCCGGCACGAACTTGGCCGGTGGTGCCATAAAAATGCACTTGCCACCAGCGAACACACCTTCCTCACCACTGCGCAATTTTCCGGACTCCCGCGCCAATCCTGCTGTCATAACACCATGCAAGCGCAATAACTCTTCTAAACGGTAGGGATTGAGGTCAGCTAATTCTGCATAAGCGGCATAGGCATTTTTGACTTCGCGTATTTCACGCTCAGGTCCTGCCACAGCTTTTCCCGCAATGACATCCCGCACATTGCCCAGCGTCAAAGAATTTGCCTCTATGGCCAACGATGAATGTATGGATTCAATACGATTATTCCTGCGCAAGCGAGGATAAGCAGACATATCCTGGTAATGCATGATACGCCCCAGTTTGGTTGATATCGTTGCCACCAAACCGAGCATCTCATTATTTATCGTATATGGAGGACGATTTTCCATGCCCACTTCCCTCCCTCATCTTATATATTATCTTATATACTTTCTTGTATACTATCTTACACCTAAGTTGCATTCTTGACAATCAAAATCACTGCCAACCTTAGTCCTCAGAGCCAAGCTCCAGTTCAATCCGCTGGCATATTGGCTCATCTGCAGTATAGTCAAACAACAGGGCCGTCGGTTGACAAGTCAGTTTTTGACATGTCAACTCTTGACTTGTCAACATCATATTATAGTCAAAGACCTCAATATGGTATTTCTTATTCACATCCCGCCAGTTGGTGAATTCGTAATCCGGCAGATAGGCCCGCACACGGCTCGGGGCGCCCTTCCAGAAGTCGGCGGTGATATTCTGATACTGCAGGCGGTTCCAATTAAGGTTTTCGGGACGGATTTTGCCGCCATCGGAGAGCAGGGCATCATAGCGCAGTAAATTGTCCATAAGCTCTGCTGACAGTTCATATGTCGCAAAAGCAAAATCCCGCAGATAGCCGTAAAGATTCTTCGTACTATGTCCGATTTTATGGAAGCCCTTGCCCTCCCACCAGTCGGTAAACTTCTGCCAAAAGACAAAAGCATCGCCCTGCTCACATTCCTGAATCAGATAGTTTGCCGTCTGACGGCAGCGCCCTGCGTTGTAATAGAGTTCAAAGACCTGTTCAAAACTGTGGAACCAGCGAATTTCACCGTAGCTCAACGCATCACTTTGCAGCACTTCATAGGGCGCCATGGGCATATAGCGATAATGATAGAGCTGAACTAAGTTCATCATCGCGGCCCCTTTGAGGAACTTCAAAAAGCCCAGCTGCAGCATATCCGTCTGCAAAGCATAGACATCATTGAAGGATTTATGGAAGGATTCTATGCCCTCCCCTGGCAGGCCGATAATCAAGTCCACATGCAGGTGCATATTGTGGAATCCCATAATCCTCTTGATATGGTCAGCAATATCCTGCCAATGATTTACGCGGGAAACAGCTTTTAGCGTCGCTGGATTGGTAGACTGAATGCCGATTTCGAGCTGCACACGTCCTTTAGGTAGCTGCGCAAGCACCTGCATGACTTCTTCATCCAGATAGTCAATCGCCACCTCAAAATGAAAATTCGTGCGGCAGTCAGCCGGCAGTTTTAAGAGATACTGCAGGATAGGCAAAAAATGAGATTTCTTGGCATTAAACGTACGGTCAACGAATTTCACCTGCCGCACATCATGGGCAACAAAGAAATCCAATTCCTTGAACACCCGCTCTAACGGCAAAAAGCGCACGCCCGCCGTGGCACAGGAAAGACAATAGGCACAGGAAAAAGGACAGCCGCGGCTGGTTTCGTAATAGAGAATCCGCTCCTTTATATCCGTCATTTCCTCTGCGCGATAGGCAAAGGGCACCTTGCCCGCAAAATCTGCCACCGTCACATCCTGCCCCTCATTGATTTGACCAGTCAGACTGCGCCAGGCAATGCCAGGAATAGTTGACATATCAAGCTGACCGTTGACTTTTGACTGGTCAAAAGCGGCCGCCTGCAGCTGCTCTACCAGCTTCGGCAAAGCCTCCTCGCCCTCTCCACGGCAGACATAATCCACCATGGGAAAATCCGTCATAAAATCTGTTACGCCATAAGAAACCTCTGGGCCGCCACAAATGATGATGGTGTCCGGCAAGGCCGCAGGCAGAAGTTTTAACAGCGATTTTACAAGCTCAATATTCCAAATATAACAGGAAATCCCGAGCACCTTCGGCTGGGCACTATAAATTTCCCCAAGCATCGCGAGCAGCTGATGATTGATGGTCAGCTCCATGATTTCCGAGCCCGGCACCGCCTGCCGCAAATAGCGGACAGATAACGATGTATGGGAATACTTGGCGTTAAGAGCCAGCCAAAGAATTTTATTTTCGTCCATGTACAAATCTCCTAATTAAATAAAGGTGCCATGAAATTGCAGTTTGTTTGTTAGTTCGTGGTAAAGGTATCTTGTTCATACGTAGTTTGGGACGGACGGGGAAGTAATTTTTCTGTTTTCCGCTAAACGACCCCTTCGCAAAGTAGCGCTGTCCAGTTACTCGCGCCGGGCAAGCCAACGGCGCTGCTTTCAGCGTATTTGCTTAGCTGGGGACTACATGGGGCCAGCCTTCACTTCGTTCAGGCAGTCGCTCCCTACAGAAAAATCACTCCCCCGTCCGACCCAAGCTACGGCCTATACTATTGCCAAGAACTCGTTGCTCCCGTAACAAGAACATCGATGTACTTGCTGCTTATCACCGAGAAAAATACATTTAATGCAGATGCAACTTAGGGCGGAGGTGGTGATGCTTTTCGCCGTGGAACGACTGTCCGAACGCAGTGAGGACTGGCCCACAAACGGCATAGACTAAACACTGGGCTGAACATACGCGCCGCCGGTCTTGCCCGGCGCAGGTAACTAAAAAGCCCATACATTTACTTGTGGGTCATTCAGTGCAACGGCGAAAAGTATTACCACCTACGCCCAAACTGAGCTGTAACAAATTAGTTCAATCTCGTAATAACATCGATAAACTGCAATTTGCAAAAAGTGCGTTGATAATTTATGTCAACGCACTTTCTGTATTGAAGGGTTATTTCACAGCCCTTCTTCTGTTCTCTTACATTTTTGCAATCTCATGCAAAGTTTCCACAATCAAATCCACCTGCGGTTTTACGGTTTCAAGCAGCAGGCGTTCCTTCGGGCTATGGATATCCATGGTCGTTACGCCGATAGACACCATATCGAGCTGCGGATTTTTGCGGAAGTGCCAGCCGCATTCGAGGCCGGCATGGATGGTTTCGACCTTCATATTCTTGCCATTCTGCTTCTTGAAGGTATCGGCCATGATTTTAGCCAGCTTGCTGTCCTTGTTTTCCTTCCAGCCCGGGGACTGCGTGCCGATATGCGCCGTAAAGCCGGTGAGTGCGCCCCATTCTTCAGCCATAAAGCGGAATTCGTCGAGCTTCTGGTCTACAGCAGAACGCGGGAAGTACTGCACCTTGACTTCCGTATCCGTAGTTTCGACTACGCCAAGGTTGGCAGACGTTTCCACAAGGCCCGGAATCACCGTGGACATGGCGAAGGTTCCCGTGTGCAGAATGGTCAACAGGCGAATCAGGCGGGTCATATCGCCGGCATTCATCACCTGTTCCGGCATATCTACGTTCTTCAGTTCAAAACGGGCATTCGGGTCAACACTTCCATACATCTTATTGAAGCGTTCCATCTGGTCATTCAGCACTTTTTCGATAGCCACTTTGTCCAAATCCGTCACGATAGTCATACGGGCATCGTCGGGGATAGCATTGCGGGCCTTGCCGCCGTTAAATGCTGCCAATTCTACTTCACCTTCAGCGGAAAGTGCCGCGAGCGTCATAGCCAGGGTGCGGATGGCATTGCCACGGCCGTCGCCGATGCGCTCGCCGGAGTGGCCGCCCAAGAGACCCTTAACTTCAATCTGCCAAGCCATCGTCATTTCCGGCTTCACCCATTTGATTTCGCGGGAGAAGTCGAGATTAACACTGCCGGCGCTGCCCACCGTCAGTTCATCATAGTTTTCCGAATCGCAGTTAATCAGGAACTTGGCATCCTGCAGATGTTTCGCATCGAGATGAATAGCACCGGTCATGCCCTGTTCTTCGTCTACCGTCACAATCATGCGCAGCGGGCCATGGTCCTTGGCATTTTTCATGATGTAGATGGCTTCCGTCACGCCAATACCGTCATCCGCACCAAGGCTCGTGCCGTCAGCGCGCAGGAATTTTTCATCCCGCACGAGCTTGATGGCATCCTTGAGCGGGTCAAAAGCTACGCCTTCAGCGGCCACGCAGACCATGTCCATATGGCCCTGCAGAATGGTCAGCGGCGCATTTTCAAATCCAGAGCAAGCCGGCTTATCGGCAATGATATTATTCTTCTCATCCTGGGTTACAGCAAAGCCCAGCTCCGTCAGATATTTTTTCAGAAAATCGCTGACAGCCTGTTCGTGCCCAGACTTGCGGGGAATTGCCGCCAATTTTTCGAATTCGCTTAATACGCCTTCCAGTATTTCATTATTCTGTGCCATACTATCTCCATCCTTTACAAAACAAATAGACCAGACAATCCCCGAAGAGACTGCCTGGTCTAACTAAATCAAAATTATCTGCGGGCAGCTGTCAATCCGTAAGTGCCATGGTCATGGCCTCTGCCACATCCACCCCATTGGGCACATAAAGCATAATCTGATTCGAAACGCGTTTTGCCGAGCCATCCAAAACATAGCAAACGCCGTTTACGAAATCACAAATGCGACGCTGTTCCAGCGCTTCAATCTGCTCATAATTGACCACGCAAGCCTTGCCAGCTTTGAGGTCATCGGCAATGGCCGTCACCTGTTCAAAATTGCGCGGTGCATAAATCTGCATCTTGAGCTGCGGCTGCTTCGTGGTATGTACCGTCAGCTGAGGCTGGGATTTCTTCTGCCGGAAGGCACCTTTTTCATTCCCAAAAGCTGGACGCTCCACCCGAATGGAATCACCATTGGATACCTTGTACTCCGCAGCGTAGCTGGCACTAGCCATGCTGCTTCTGCGGCTGGACTTCATAGCAGATTTCTGTTTCTTCTTCTCTGCCAGTTCCTCTTCAATTTCATCCATCTCTTCTTCGTACTCATCATTTAAAGGCATGATGACATCAACCAAGCCCGAAAATTTGTCAGCAATCTTTGCAAATGGCCCCATTTTCAATCGTCCTTCCAGTAGTAATTCAATTTATCAATAATTTCACTGATTCCTAATCCCATTTTACTTTTCTTATGATAACACAGTTCCACAGAAAAAGCAAAACTCCTGCAATAAAATTTTCATATTTTTTTCATTGACGGGTGATGTGATAGGAAAGACTGCTGAGGCCAACGGACAAGTCTTCGTTGACGATATGCATCCCTGCAGGCACTTCCATCTTGATGGGGGCAAAATTCCAAATTCCCTTGACCCCCGCAGAAACCAGTTTGTCAGCCACACCCTGGGCAAAGGCTGCCGGCACGGCGATAATGCCGATATGAATCTGCCGCTCCTTTACAATCTGTTCCAGATTGGCAATGTCCTCCACCTTCACATGATTCACAGTGGTACCAATGACATCCGGGTCCTCATCAAAGAGGGCCACGAGGTTAAAGCCCAAAGTCACAAAGTTATGGAAGTTGGCCAGCGCTGCCCCCAAATGACCAATGCCGATAATGGCAATGTTCCAATGGTTGTCCAGCCCCAAAATGCCACCCACATTGCGCTTGAGTTCGTTGACAAAATAGCCCACGCCCTTCTTGCCGAACTGACCGAAGGAGGCCAGGTCTTTGCGAATCTGCTCCGGGGTAATCCCCAGGCGGCGGCCCAGTTCATCGGAGGAAATAATATCCAAGCCCTCGTCCTGAGCCAGCCGCAGGGTGCGAAAATACAAAGGCAGGCGGTCAATGGTCGCCTTTGATATGGTTGTCGGACTTTTCATCTGTTCCCGCCTCCTCTTTTTCGATAATTTCTTCAGCTTCTGCTCCGTCCGTTTCCGTGGATTCTTCCGGAGCAGCTTCTGTTTCTGTTTCTGTTTCAGCGCTTGCCGGTTCGGCTTCCTGTTCTTCCGGCTGCACTTCTGACTGCACTTTCGGCAATTCTTCTGCTTTCAGCTCCGCTTCCAAAAACGCTGGTACTTCCGGGATTGCATCTGCTTCTTTCTCCGCTTCCGCGGCGCCTTCTGCGTCCTTTTCCCGCTTGAGCTCAGCCACAGCCGCAATAAAGGCCAGCATGAGCCAGAGGAACATGGAAGAAGGAATGTTAAAGAGCAAATGGTCCGTCAGGCCGTTCAGAGCAATGGAGATTAACGCCAGCCCCAGACCTGCCGAAGCGCCTGCCAGCAGCCGCCAATCCGGCCACTCGATAAAGTCCTGCCAGATAGGCGTTTCCGTTTTTTCTTCCTCCACCTGCACGCTGTCGGCCACTTTTTTAAGTTCCACATCCGCGGCCGCATCCTCGTTATAATCGAAAGGTGTCGGCGCCGGAATCACCGGCTGCGGTGCAGCGAACTTCTGCCGCAGTGCCGTAAACAGGGAACCAAAGAACAGCCACATAAAGGCCAGCATTCCCGGCACGCCGATTTCTGCCGCATAGTTCAGGTACATATTATGGGCATGAACGATACGGATATCGGCCCCCTGCAGATAGAAATCGTATTCGGGGTACACCATCCAGTAGGCGCCCCAGCCAATTCCGAGGAATGGATGGTCCTGAATCATGGCCACAGTGCTTTCCCAGAATGCCAGCCGCATTTCCGAAGAGGTGTCCACCTTGGTGAACACAGAGGTCAGGCGCTCATAGAGCACAGGGTCAGCCACCAGCAGCAGCACAGCCACGCCAACGCAGGCTGCCAGTACCCGCCAGTCCTTAAGCATACCATAGACGGCAAAAATCACGGCAATAACGAGGCACGCTCCGCGGGCATAGGTCATGGCCAGACAGGCCGCACCTGCCGCCAGCAGCACGCCCAGCACAATGCGCTTCTGTTTGGTTCCGGCCTTGATGAACAGGCCAAAAGCCAGACAGATGATAATATCCAGATACCCGGCCAGAATGTTGGGATTTTCCCAAGTGGAAAACACGCGCTTCCGCAATTCGGGGAAGGCGTCGCCGTCCACCCATTTCATGGCGCTGATATCAATGCCGAAGATGAACTGATAGAAGCCGTAGAGCAGGACGAACACCGCCGCCATCCCAATGACCAGCAGCAGTTCCTTCACCTGCCGGACGCTGCGCACATTCTGTCCCACGACAAAGTAGGTCAGAACATACACGCCCACCAGATTGTACCAGTTGTAGAAACTAAAGCCCTTGTCCGGCGAAACCATAATGGAAACGCCGCTCAAGAACACAAAGAGGGCAACAGGCACATCAAAGGGCAGCTGGCGGAACTTAAAGTCAGCATCCGTGCGAAAATGCAGTACCGTCAACACCGTTGCAATCAACAAAGCGGCGGTAGCTGCCGGCGGATGCAGGGCCAGCAGAAAAGCCTCTGCCAGCACGAAATTCCAGGACCATTTGGCAAACCGTCCCCGCCATTTCGCTCTGGATGCCTCCCTCCGCTTGGCTTTCACCATTTCCATTTCCGGGGAAATATTCTTGCTCATGCTTCTCCCCCCTTCTTATCCATCAGGAGTTTGCGCAGGCCGCCCACGAGATAAAGGGAGCCGGCCATAATCAGGAGCTTTTCTCCATTGGCAAGTTCAAGGGCCCGGTTCATGGCTTCATTATTGTCGGCAATGGCCTCCACATGCTGCACATGAGCCGCCACCTTCCCCGCCAGAATCTGCGGGTCAGATGCCCTGTCCGAATGCGGTACTGTAACCACCACGGTATCATTGGGACGCAGCAGGATATCGAGCATGTTGTCGATATCCTTGTCCTTCAGAATCCCCAGCAGCAGTACGCGTTCCGACGCAGGGAAATACAAATCAAGGCTTTCCCGCAGCGCCGTCATGCCGGCCGGATTATGGGCGCCATCGATGATGATTTTCTGCCCATTGTAGTCCGCCTGTTCAAAACGCGCAGGCCAGCTCACAAGCGTCAGAGCATCGTCAATGGTCTTATTCGTAATGCGGCTGTCCAAATTGGAAATGAGTTTAGCGGCCATCACCGCTACGGCTGCATTTTCAATCTGATGTTTGCCCAAAAGATGCAGGGTATAGGGTTCCTTCACCGCCCCCAACAGACCAGAGGAGAATTCCAGCCGCTGGAAATTGCCTTCGTAGCTGATAAAGTCAGCGCTGAAGTCCTCCCCTGCCACAAAGATATCGGCGTTTTTCTCCTCCGCCTGCTGACGGATAATATCGAGGGCAACACCTTGCGCAGCCGTGACCACGGGCACATCATCTTTGATGATGCCCGCCTTATGATGGGCCACCCCTTCCAGCGTGCCGCCGCAACGGTCAGCATGCTCCAAGGTCACGTTGGTGATAACGGAAACCTCGGGCACAACGACATTGGTGGAATCCAGAAGCCCCCCAAGTCCCACTTCAATAACGGCATATTCCACATGCTTGATCGCAAAGTAGAAGAAAGCCAGTGCGGTAAGCACTTCAAACTGGGTCGGACATTCCTCCCCGTCTGCAATCATCTTGTCGATATAGACCTTGATGGAACTCAGGCAATCGGCAAATTCCTGCTCGCTGATGGCCTGACCGTCCACCCTTATCCGCTCCGTATAGGAGACGAGATGCGGGGAACTGTAAAAGCCCGTATGGATGCCCGAATGGCGCAGGATGCCCGCCAGCATGGCGGACACCGAACCTTTGCCATTGGTGCCGGTTACATGAATCGTGCGATACCGTTCCTGCGGCAGTTCCAAACGCGCCAGCAGTTTTTGAATGCGTTCCAGACCGAGTTTAATACCAAATATATTGAGACTTTCTAAATATGCCAGCGATTCCTGATAATTCATATAGGGTTCTCCTAACGATTATTTCAGTTTGGCCAAATCCTGCATACGGCCTTCCACAGATTTTTTCTTTTCTTCATAACCAGCCAGTTTTTCCTTCTCACCGGCTACCACATCAGCCGGAGCCTTGGCGAGGAAGCCTTCATTGCCCAGTTTCTTGGCCAGGCGGCTGATTTCCTTGTCGAGTTTTTCCAGTTCCTTCGTAAGACGTGCCGTTTCCTTATCCACATCAATGAGGCCCTTGAGCGGCAGGAATACTTCCACGCCATTTACCATACCAGCCATCGCATTTTCCGGCTTGTCGGCACCAGCAGGCAGAATGGTAATCGGGTCAGAAGATGCCAGCTTGTCAAGATAGCTCTGATTTTCCGTAAATACGGCGCGCAGGGATTCATCCGTGAAATTCAGAATCAGCTCGCTCTTTTTGCTCGGAGCCGCGCCAACTTCCGCACGCATATTGCGGACGGTCTTGATTGTTTCCATGATGGCCGTCATATCGGCTTCGATTTCATCGCTGATGCACTCGGCCTTAACTTCCGGCCAGCTGGTTTCCATAATGCTCTTGAGGGCATCATCATGGGGAACCTTCTGCCAGATTTCTTCCGTGAGGAACGGCATGAACGGATGCAGCAGGCGCAGCGTGCCTTCGAGCACCGTGGAGAGCACATAAAGGGCCGTATTGCGGGCACGGACGTTTTCCTTGTCGTAAAGACGTGCCTTCGTGAGCTCGATATACCAGTCGCAGAACTCATTCCAGATGAATTCATAAATCATACGGCCGGCTTCGCCCAGTTCGAACTTGTCCAGATTTTCCGTAACGTCACGCACCGTGCGCGCATAACGGGACAGAATCCATTTATCGGACAGCGTATAATCTTCCGCGGAAGGCTTGAAGCTCTTGTCAAAGCCTTCGAGGTTCATGAGCATATAGCGGGAAGCGTTCCAAATCTTGTTGGCAAAGTTGCGGGCGCCTTCCACACGTTCCCAGTAGAAACGCATATCGTTGCCCGGCGTGTTGCCCGTAATCAGCATGAAACGCAGGGTGTCAGCACCGTATTTTTCAATAACTTCTACCGGGTCAATACCGTTGCCCAAAGACTTACTCATCTTGCGGCCCTGGCTATCACGAACCAAACCGTGGATAAATACATGATGGAACGGAATATCCTTGCCGAATTCCAGGCCCATCATAACCATACGGGCTACCCAGAAGAAGATGATGTCGTAACCGGTTACGAGCGTAGCCGTCGGATAGAAATGCTTGAGCTCTTCCGTCTCGTTCGGCCAGCCCATGGTTTCAAACGGCCAGAGGCCGGAACTGAACCAGGTGTCAAGCACGTCTTCGTCCTGATGGATATGCTTGCTATGGCAGTGCGGGCATTCCGTCAAATCCGTACGGGATACGCTGGTCTCACCGCATTCATCGCAGTACCATGCAGGGATGCGATGGCCCCACCAAAGCTGACGGGAGATACACCAGTCGCGGATATTTTCGAGCCACTGCAGATAAATCTTGCTGAAGCGTTCCGGCACGAACTTAATGCGGCCGTCTTTAACGGCTTCCATAGCCGGCTTGGCAAGGCTTTCCATCTTGACGAACCACTGCTTGGAGACCATCGGTTCAATCGTGCTGTGGCAGCGGGAGCAGTGACCGACAGCGTGTTCATGTTCTTCAACGGATACGAGTACGCCGAGTTCTTCGAGCTCTTTGACGAGTGCCTTGCGGCATTCGTAACGGTCCATGCCGTTGTACTTGCCAGCACCCTCGCCCATCGTACCATCGTTGTTGATGACCTTAATCTGTTCGAGGTTATGGCGCAGACCCATTTCAAAGTCGTTGGGGTCATGAGCCGGTGTAACCTTAACGGCACCAGTACCGAATTCCTTATCGACATATTCATCGGCGAACAGCGGAATGCGGCGGTTCACAATCGGCAGAATCAAGGTTTTGCCCACGATATCCTTATAGCGTTCATCTTCCGGATGCACCGCTACGCCCGTATCACCGAACATGGTTTCGGGGCGGGTCGTAGCGATTTCCACGTAGCGGTCCTCGCCCTCTACCTGATAGCGCAGATGCCAGAGATGGCCGTTTTCGTTTTCATGTTCCACTTCGATATCGGAAATGGCCGTGTTGCAATTCGGGCACCAGTTGGTAATACGCGTGCCCTGATAAATAAGCCCCTTGTCATACAGGCTTACGAACACTTCACGCACAGCCGCAGAGCAGCCTTCGTCCATCGTGAAACGCTGGCGGTCCCAGTCACAGGAAGAACCCAAAGAACGCAGCTGGGACATGATGCGGTTGCCATACTGTTCCTTCCAGTCCCAAACGCGTTCGAGGAACTTTTCGCGGCCCAGTTCATAGCGGTTCGTGCCTTCTTCACGCAGGGAAGTCTCAACCTTGGCCTGCGTAGCGATACCGGCATGGTCACAGCCCGGAATCCAAACGGCATTGTAGCCCTGCATGCGGCGGAAACGAATCAGAATATCCTGCAGCGTGTTGTCAAGCGCATGGCCCATGTGCAGCTGACCCGTGACATTTGGCGGCGGGATAACCATGCTGTACGGCTTCTTGCTCTTGTCCACTTCTGCATGGAAGAGTTTGTTCTCCTCCCAGAACTTATACCATTTCTTTTCAAACGACTGCGGGTCGTAAACCTTCGGAATGTTGTTTTCCTGCGTCATTTCTTCGCTCATCATTATCCTCCTCAATAAACTAAAAAGCGCCTTCGCCCCAAAGGACGAAAGCGCATACTTTCGTGGTACCACCAATGTTTTCTGACCCGTCAATTTGACATGTCAACTTGACAAGTCAGCTCAAAGCCTTAACGCGGCCAGACGTCTGCACCTACTCCATTCAGCACAGAAGCTCCTAAGCGACCTTCAAACCTGCCATGGGGAAACTTCCACCAACCATTTCCTCTCTATGCCACAGCCGCAGCCCTACTCCTCTTAGTCATTGCCCTGCTATATTTCTAATACGGCGTTAATTCTACCACAAAATCAAGCACTTGACAATGACCTACCAACAATTTGCTTAATCAGCCTGGATTTCTGCTTTCTTAACGCAAAGACAACGTCAAAGGCTCCATCTTCACCGCCGTCTTTGTCTATCGGCGCTAATTCATCATAACATTTCCATAAACCTGGTATCCCATTCCGGTTTTCTTCAAAGAATCGGCAACCCCACTAATACCTGCGATACTACGCCGGCGAAAAACCAGGCCATGGCTTTCCGCACACTGTGAGAGTTCATATACGCATCATAACCTATACAGAGGTCAACAATCAACGGCAGCAGAAACAATACAACATACAGGGCTTCCATCGTCAGCATCCTCCTTTTATAAAGTCAGAAATCCAAGCTATATAGAGCATATTCGTCGGATGAATATCAGATTCCTTCTCCATCTTATGTATACATGAAAATAATCTTAGAATTATTTTTGTTTATTCAGATAGACACAAAAAACTCCCGCCAATCCAATGTCTGATTGGCGGGAGTTTTCTTTAGCCGTATATTAAATCATATTTTTAACATAGGAATCATAGAGAGCCTTGAGTTCTTCCATCTTGTCGTACATTTCCACCTGCAGGCCGGAAGCGGCAGCGTAATCGCCTTCGTTCAGGGCATTGATAAGCAGGGTGAACAGAGATTTTTCGTCGATGCTGTCCTTAGCCAGGTAAGAACGAATGCCGTTAATCTTGTTCCAATTGTAGGAATCCAAATCCGTCACGAACTCAGCCTTGATTTCCTTGGCAGCGCGGACGATGTCGCGATTTTCCGGAATGATGCGGGCAATGAGTTCCGTCTTCCAGCGCAGCAGTGCACCGGCACGGAAAGCATTGATAATCGTGTCATTAAGGGCACCGCCAGCCGTGATAACGGCCTTCTTATCCGCATAGTTCTCGAAGTTCTGCATGTTTTCCCAAACCGTTGCAGGAGGTGCACCGAACAGACGGTCGCGTTCTTCGTCCGTATAGTCTTCGAACACGTCATTTTCGCTGCGGTAAGCACGGTTCTTCTCCAGATAGAAGCCTTCTTCCCCAGCGTCCTTGGAAAGTTCCGTCAGAAGTTCTGCCGTGGTATGAGTAACGGCAGCTTTGATGCCGTCAAGGCAGGCGGAGTAAATGGCAGCCAGCACCAGATAGGTATTGGTGTACGGGTTGCAGGCACGGAGTTCGAAGCGGGTTGCATACGGATTACCCAGGTCGCGAATCAGGCCGGCCAGAATCGTACGGTTACGGGACGGCTGGTCCGGACGATGGCCCAGGGACGTAACGATACATACCGGAGCTTCAAAACCAGGTTTCAGACGGTTCAGGGAGTCATTGGTAGCCGATACAAACGGATTGATGGCTTCGTAGTTCTTGAGCATACCCATGAGGGAGCCATAACCGATAGCGCTCATGAAATCCTTATGCTGGTCATCTGCAGTAAAGAGGTTGTGGAGCTTGCCATCTTTGGTAACAGCAGCCATGCCGATATGGGTGTGTTCACCGTTACCAGCCAGACCAATCATCGGTTTTGCCTTAAAGCTTACTTCGAGGCCGATGGAACGGAAGGTTTCCTTAACCACCGTGCGCACGAAAATTTCGTTATCAGCAGCCTGCAGGGCATCGGCAAACTTCCAGTCGATTTCCAGCTGTTCGCAAACATGGGTCATGTTGCCGCTGCCGTCAATCTGTGCTTTGAGGCCGCCGACTTCCTTATGGCCCATTTCGACCTTGAAGCCGTATTTGTCGAGTTCGAGCAGGCAGTTTTCCATTGCCGTGCGCACAGCGCCATGAGTACGTTCCCAATACTGTTCCTGCATGACCTGGGAAGCAGACATTTCTTCGATGGCTGCTTCTTCGAGCGGCGTCTTAACCCAGAATTCCAATTCCGTAGCGGAAGTGAACTGAATGTCAACAACATCATTGCCGTTGATGCTTTCAAGACCGGAAATCTGCGGATGCTTCTTGAATGTGTCCAGCAGTTCCTGTTTTACATAGTTCAGCGTGTCAGCCAACACAGCGCGGGAGTCAACGCGCTTGCCTTCATGCACGAGGAAGGACGGAATACGCAGGGTACCTACCGGCTTGCCCGTTTCTTCATCGTAGAATTCCATGTTGTAATCCACGAACCAGTTAACGGACGGGTCAATGGGCATATCAACCTTGGCATTGTTCAGGGTAGCAATACCCGTCAGCACAACGGAGGAACCGTCGGTCTGTACTGCAGTGCCGGCATAAAATTCATCAATGTCCTTGATAAAGATGCGCACGGGAATTTTTTCGTCCGTATCGTTACCGGCCATATCCACACCCACGAGGGATACGAATTTAATTTCCGGATGAGCCTTAAGCTGCTCGATAATATCCTCTTTTTTCGAATTCGCCGGAATCACATACAGTAAATTTTCCACGTAAAACCACCCTTTCAATAATTAAATACGAAAAAGCCATGCAAACACACCCCAAACGGGGATAACGTCTGCATGGCTCCATTGCCAAAAAATATTTTTCTTTACGAGAAAGATATTACCATAGCCAAAGCCTCTTGTAAAGACCTTTTCTATGTATTTTTATGTATACTTTACTTAAGCATGGCGAGCATCGTACCAGCAGCTACTGCCGTACCGATAACACCAGCCACGTTCGGGCCCATAGCATGCATCAGCAGGTAGTTGCCCGGTTTTGCCTTCATGCCGACCACCTGGCTTACGCGGGCAGCCATCGGCACAGCAGATACACCAGCGGAACCAATCAGCGGATTGATCTTCCAACCGGACAGACGGCACATGAGCTTACCAAAGAGCACACCACCGGCCGTACCGGACATAAAGGCAATCAGACCAAGGCCGATAATCAGCAGCGTTGCCGGCTGCAGGAAGTCGTCAGCATTCATGGTCATGCCCGTACCGGTTGCCAGGAAAATCGTTACGATATTGCAGAGAGAATTCTGGGCCGTATCGGAAAGACGGTCCATAACACCGGATTCACGGAAGAGGTTACCCAGCATCAGGCAGCCAAGCAGAGCGGCAATCGGCGGCAGCAGCAGGCTGATGATGATAGCAGCTACAATCGGGAAGCAGACGCGCTCGAACTTCGTTACGGGGCGGAGCTGTTCCATAGCGACTTCACGCTCTTTCTGCGAGGTCAGCACTTTCATAATCGGCGGCTGAATCAGCGGCACCAGAGACATGTAGGAGTACGCTGCTACAGCGATAGCGCCCAGAAGATGCGGCGCCATCTGAATGGACAGGTAGATAGCCGTCGGGCCATCAGCACCACCGATGATACCGATAGCACCAGCTTCCTGCACCGTGAAGCCCAGGAGCATGGCACCCACGAGGGCCACGAACACGCCAATCTGGGCAGCTGCGCCCAAGAGCAGGGTAACCGGACGAGCCAGCAGCGGACCAAAGTCCGTCATAGCACCAATCCCCAAGAAAATCAGCGGCGGGAAAATTTCATTGGCAATACCATAATGGATGGCCTGCATAAGTCCCGGCTCCTCTAAAAATCCCGTACGCGGGAAGTTAGCCAGGATACAGCCAAAAGCAATCGGCCCTAAGAGCAGCGGCTCAAATTCCTTGACGATTGCCATGTAAAGAAGTACAAGACCCACGAGAATCATGATGCCATTGCCCATGGTGAACGCGGAGAAACCGCTGTCAGCCCAAACGGCCTGCAGGGAAACGGCAAATGCGTTGAATAATTCCATAATAAATCCTCCTCCCCTGCTTTAACCTCGGCTCTGAATTGCCTGACGGCCGGAATTTTTCCAGTTGTTGCGCTCCAGAGGACGAATGGCCCGGACGCTGTCGGCGCCATAACCCATGCTGGCTACGGCAGCGGCAATAACAGCAACCACCTCAGGAGAAATCCCCTCTTCCACAGGTGCAGCCGCTACTGGCTCAGGTTCAGCTACAGGAGCTGGTGCCGCAGGTGTTTCTTCCTGCGGTGCAGCCTTCGGCTTCGTGGGGTCAATATAGTGAATAATATTAATCACCACACCCAAAGCCATCAACACCAAGAACACAACGGTCATGTTGATCAGCATAATAATCAGCGGATTGGTTGTTACTGGTTGTGACATACACTCACCTCATTCATTTTTTAGGCATCCCTTGCCTATTCTCACCTAATATAGACACTTACACTAGGTTATTATAACTCATATTTATAAAAATAGAAATACCCTTTATGTGAATATTATTCATAGCAGAAAGTTATGCAAACGCCGCCTTAAAAATCCCACTCCTGCAGACGCTTGACATATAACTTCTGAAAAGCCGGATATTCGCCCAAACCTTTCAGGCTCACCCGCACGGAAAAACCGGCGGCCTGCAGACGATTAAGCCAGGATTCTGGCTCAGAACCTGCAATATCCTCATTGACATGGGCACCGCCGGAAAGAAGCAAAGGAGCAAGAAGCAGTTCTTTTGCACCCTTGTCCTGCAGCCTTGCCAGCACCGCCGCAAAGTCCGGCGTGTCCGTCGGCTCAATCACGCCGATATGAATTGGAAAACCTGCCTTATCGGCATCAGCCTGCAGATTTTCATAAGCCGGATTATGCTGATGCGGGGAACCATGCCCCACAAGCACCAAATCCTCACCGGCTTCCAACGGGAAAATTTCCTGCAATACGGCCAGCATGTCGGCACCATCAGCAGGACGCTCCATCAAAGGACGGGAAATCACCAGCCGGTCAAACTTCTGCCGATAAGGTTCTACAACCTGCAAAACCTTCTTCTCATATTCTTCACCGGCTGTAAGATACCCCGGCTGAATGACGACTTCGGCAAAACCATCCGCGAGCAACCTATCCAGTGCTTCGGTCAGGGAATCCACATGCACACCCTGTTCCGCGAGTTTTTTGCGGATAAACACAGAGGTATAGGCCTGCCGGAGCGTAAACTCCGGATAGGCCGCCTCTATCTGCCGAGCGGCAGCATCAATACAATTTTTGCGCGCCTGCTCATTAATCACGCCAAAGCTGGCAAATAAAATGGCTTTTTTCATATCAGCCCTGCTCTTTTTTGACAACATCGGCAATCTCGTTGCAGATTCTGTCGAGCTGTGCCTGGTCCGGGCCCTCTGCCATTACACGGATAAGGGGCTCCGTACCGGACGGACGCACGAGAATACGGCCTTCGCTCCCCAGTTCAGCTTCACCCTTGGCAATGGCAGCAGAGATGGCTTCGTTCTTCTCCCAGCCTTCCTTCGTAGCTACGCGCACGTTAACCAGAAGCTGCGGATAAGTCGTCATAAGAGCCGTCAGCTCGGAAGCCTTGCGGCCGCTGCGCTTCAGGGAAGACAGAACCTGCAAAGCCGTGATGGGACCGTCACCCGTGGTGCTGTAGTCCGTGAAAATGATATGACCGGACTGCTCGCCTCCGATTTTGTAACCGCTCTTGAGCATGTTTTCGAGAACATAACGGTCACCAACCTGCGTAACTTCTACGCGGCCGCCAGCTTCCTTGATGGCCTTGTGAAAACCGATGTTGGCCATAACCGTGGAAACAACCGTCTTATGCGGCAGGGTGCCCTTCTTGATCATATCCTGTGCGCACATTACGAGAATGTGGTCGCCGTCGATAATCTGGCCCTTTTCATCCACGCAGAGGCAACGGTCAGCATCACCATCATGGGCGATACCAAAGTCTGCATTGTTTTCCACAACAGCCTTCTGCAGGGATTCCATATGCGTGGAACCGCAGTTGTCGTTGATGTTCACACCGTTGGGCAAAGCATGGATAACCTTGACCTTGGCACCCAGTTCACGCAGAACCTTAGGCATTACTTCATAGGCTGCACCATTGGAGCAATCGAGTACAATCTTCATGCCGTCAAAACGTTCCGAGCAGGTGCTGATGACAAACTCAATATACTGATTCAAGAGGTCTGTGCGGTACTCGATATGACCGATTTTCTCGCCCGTCGGACGAGCCAGATTGTCGTCATTTTCGAGCTGATGCACGATTTCTTCGAGCTCATCTTCTACAGCATCCGGCAGTTTGTAGCCGTCACCGCCGAAGAACTTAATCCCGTTGTCATGGAAGGGATTGTGGGAAGCAGAAATCACGATACCAGCCTTAGCCTTATGACGGCGAGCAAGGTATGCTATAGCCGGCGTCGGAATTACACCAGCCAGCATAGCGCGGCCGCCCGCAGAGCAGATACCAGCCGTCAGGGCTGCTTCAAACATTTCACCGGACAGACGCGTGTCACGGCCGATGAGAATCAGCGGCTGTTCCTCGCTGTCACGACCAAAGTAAATCGTAGCTGCCCGGCCCAGGCGGTAAGCCAGCTCCGGCGTCAGGCTGACATTAGCCTCGCCGCGTACACCATCTGTACCAAATAATCTTGCCATAATTAGAAAATCCCCCTAATAATAGCGATTTTTATCGCTGAATTTACACATGTTATTTATATTATCATATTTTTTTCAGAAAATCCACGCCACATGCAATAAAAAACGGGGCCTTCTCTCCCACTTGCACCAAAGGAAGGAGAAAACAGTCCCCAATTATTTGTATTATGACGTTTTAACATATTTCAGACTTTCAAATGATTTTTGTACCTGCCATTCAGCGTCTACGTCTCCGTTATCATATTAGGAAAGTAAAACTATGATGAATATTTCATTCTGCAGTTTCGAATAAAGCCACTCCATTTATCAGCATACTGCAGTTTCCCCTCCCCGGCCGCCACGCTGCGGTTATCTTCTACATACTTCCCGTCATGGTAGACAATGGCCTGCACCTCATCCTCTGTCAATGGGAATCGACTAGTTGCCAAATAAAGCCCGCGAATAGGAACACTCAGTATAACAGGTCTTTTTTGAAGCGATATAGCGTAGTTGCGGGATAGCCATAAGCCTTTTGCTTCGGGCTGGGCTCATTCTTGATATACTGTGGCTTCCCTGGCATACATGCCTTGCCTAAATCATTACGCAACGCCACAATAACACAGCTTTCATCGCTTATTTCCGGAGCAAGCACTGCCTTGATTTTCAGCAGGTTCTACGTCACGTTTGCACTATGCTCCAAAAGGCCACGCTCACGGCAAAGATGATATCTCGTAGAAGCCGGCGTTGTAAGATACTCTGTTTCATTTTCTATGAACTTCATTAATTCTGCAAAATGCTCCTTGCGATTGATAACTTTAGCTTTTAACGTATTACAATGTTCCATCAATTCCATTTGCTACTCTCCTTATCATTTTACATCAGCAGAACCCACAGTAGAAATAAACCATAGTAACATCTTCTGGAATTATCCTGCTACCTGTCATTTTTTCGAATACATCTCCATAATGCTTTTTCCACGCATCCAACTGCGTACGTTTAGTTTTATCGTGCGTTATGTCAAACACAACATTCAGTAAAACCAGTTTCACTTTTATTATTTTATCAAAGTGCATTTCATGATTCATGTTATACAAAAAGGTAAGTCTATTACCTATTTGATAATATTCTTTTTCCCATAGCGATGAATCATACTTATTTTTATAAACATCCTCACACACCTTTCTCATGCTTTTCCTTATCTTCTCAATGCTTTCATCAGATGTTGCTCTCATGTTAGACAACATTTCTTTTTCATATGATTTCGCTTCAAAAAGATATAACTCACTTCCATCTTCGGATAGCGCAATAGCATCCCATTCTGGGCCATTCTTAGGCCAAAATGAAAAATCCACATCTTTAAGCGATGGAATTTTTTTCTTTAACTTTTCTTCTGTAAGTTTATATTCATCATATGATTCATTTTCCAAAGGAGATATCCATTCTAATGATTTTACTCCGAGTTTATTCTCCAATTCTTTCCTTAAAAACTTAGTATTAACGATTTCTTGCATCCAGTATTTACTTCCTTTTTCCGCTCTCATATTTGATGGGTTGCTCATAATAATCCTCCCTATAGTAAATAAAAGTATAAGATTGAATCATTGTATGAAAAAACATAACCACCATTAATAGTCAAACTGTCTCTTTTTCAAAAAAGAAAAAGCTGTCTTATATTTCTCCAATCGTTTCAAATCTTTCTCCGTAACTACAGGAAGTCTTGATAAATCCATATTGTTTTTAAGGTCAGCCAGCTTAACCTTAGTGGCCAACGCATTTTCACTAATCAGACGGATATAATCCAAATATGGCACTCCATCATTATGGGTTAAGAGCTTTAGAGCCGATAATTCTTCGGGTGTCAGAAGCTCCTGTAAGGCTTCTAAAGTAACGTTTGTATCTTCTACTACGTCATGCAACAACGCTACAATTCTCGCCGACTCATCATCCCCTACATTGGAAGCCACCGTCACAGGATGAAGAATGTAGTCTACTCCTGCCTTATCTTTTTGGTCTTTATGTGCTTCAGCAGCAATCTTATAAGCTGCACCTACCCGTCCAGCCATACTAGAAAAATCGATAATATCACTACTATCCATCAATTTATCCTCCATTGGTACTTCTCCCATTTTATGGTATTATCCTAGTCACTTTTTTCTTTGAAAATCTAGCCCCTCGTAGACACGAACAGGATTCCCACGCACCAGTTCGTAATGTTCATGACGAGCATCGCTTTTTGCCTTGACTCCAGCTTTTGCTCGCTGTTTTTCCAGCAGACCTTCCAATTTTCTAATGGCAATCCTTCGATTAGCCTGCTGTGTCCTTTCCTCAGTAGCCGCCACCACTATGCCTGTGGAACTGTGAGTGATTCGGACACCTGTTTCTACCTTGTTTACATTTTGGCCGCCCTTGCCGCCGCAATGGAAATATTCGATTTTGTACTCAGCACTGTCAGATACTTCTTCCTCATTGGGTAATATGCTTACATCAATGTACCAGTTCTTCCGTTTATAGTGGGGGCGAAAAGGGCTTTGGCAAATCCAAGCAATAGTTCCCGCTAAGGATGAAGCATCATGCGACGTCTCCAGAATAACTGAACAAAGACAATCCCGATTATGTCCCTTGACACTTGACAGTATTGTCACATCCGAAAATTCCTTTCTCACTTCTTCGAAAAAGAACGTGACAGCTCGTTCACACTCTGCCGGACCTTGTCCGGAACTAATTTGTAATCGCATAGCCTGTCCTCAATCATCTCGTCCAGCCTTAAAATTGTAGACTGGACGCAGAACTTTTGTTATTTTTACGGTATCACGGATTGCTTCCTTTATTTCTTCCATGCCACGGTAGGCAAAGGGAGCTTCATCCAGAGTATCCTTGGATATGCTTGGCGAGTAAATTCCCTTCATTGCCCGTTTGAAGTCAGAAACTGTGTAATTGTTGGCTACATCAATACGCTTCATAATCCGTCCGGCACCATGAGGAGCAGATTGATTCCAATCATCATTCCCCTTCCCCACACCGATAATGACCCCTTCTTTCATGTTGATGGGGATAATCACAGTTTCTTCTTTTCTGGCCGAAATGGCTCCTTTCCTCAAAATAGGCTTCTCCGGGCGAAAATCTACATAGTTATGCTGACAGGAGAAAATATCATCTACCTTCCATTTCATGGCTTTGCAAATCTCATCAATCATAATTTGTCGGTTCAAAGCCGCATATTCCTGAACAATGGCGAGGTCATGAAGGTAAGCATTCATGACCTCGCCTTCAAGCCATGTCAACTCATAGGGAACTGCCACTCCTCTGGCTTTGAGTGCCTTCTGTCCTTCTGAAAGGTAATACTCTGTGATTTCTTTTCCCAAGTGGCGGCTGCCAGAGTGGATTGTGACATAGACGTTTTTATCATCATCCACATCAATCTCAATCATATGATTTCCGCCGCCTAAAGTACCAAGGCTACGCACGGCTCTTACCTTGTTGATATGCTTATCAGCGGAAAGTCTTGCAAAATCAAATGTTTCTGCCATATGGTGAACTTTGGTGCGTATGCAGCTGCCTGCCGGAACGTTTTCAGCTATTACTTTATCAAGCCTTTGATATTCAGGTCGGAACTTCTTTAGCTTTGCCACAGTCAGCCCACATCCAATGTCAATACCCACCACCTCTGGCAATAACCTATCGCCAACTGTCATGGTGAGGCCAATAGTACATACCTTTCCTGGATGAACATCCGGCATGACACGAATTTTACTCCCTGCGGCAGCTTCATTATCCACTAGAAGTTGAAGTTGTGCTTTGGCATAATCGTCCAAGCTGGTATTTTCATTGTCAGTAGTATAAACTATGGCCTCGGCGTATTTGCCCTGTACAGATATTATTTTCATAAAAATCCTTTCATCATAATCATTCAGAGGTCATGGATATTTTGTTAATTCGCCAAATTAAATAGTTTTATAATGATAGGAATAATGCTCCTTATTCATTGCTATTTTCAAGTTAAGCTTCAAAATAGTTAACCATAATATCGAGACTCCTTCTTTCTTCGAATACGATTAGCCCTTTTCTGCTTTTTCGTCATCTTTGGCATATTAGTAAGACCTGCAAGTTCCATTCCTTCATCAGTATACCAATTCGGCATCCAAGTCTCTCCGTAATCACGCATCATCAATGTCCTTTGAGACTGCAACAATAATTCAAAACTAATTTTCCCCTGCACAAAGTTACTTATAGCGATTAAGAGCCTTTCCTGTCCGTACAACTCCCCTTCAAATTTTACCAAGTCCATGTAATTATGCATTACTTCGTTATATACTGTGCCGTCCGGATCTTGATACCAGCCATAGGCGTTCATATCCGATTCATCACCGTGAGCACATCTCTTAATATCTTCCTCAGTATTTGTGATTCCTTCAAGCACAAATACACCACCACAGCATCTGTGCTTATGAGGATTCTCATAATAACGATAAACTAAATCCCCCTTCTTAAAGGGCGTGGGGAAACAAAACCAGCGACTTTCAAAAGCTAAACAGTACAAATCCTCTTCATAGTCACTTAGATTTTCAAGACACGGATCTTTTTCAATTTTAATCCTGTGCGTCTCGCAAAAGTTCATATGTTCCTGCAGGAAGGCATGAAGGCTGTCCCTATTGATGGCAAAACGTCGTTTCGGCATAGGACAATCCGGCATATTTTCAATAATCCAACGATAAGCAGCATGCTTCTCATCCATTGTCTTATTTGCACTATGATAAACCAGCCATGCCGCTTGCATAGAATCACACTGATAATTTATGAGCTGTAAATATTCCCGGATGTCCTTGGAATTGATAAAAGATAGAATATCCATATATTCCTCTCCTTTTTAGGAATTTTATTTTCACCTTCCTCATGGTGAAATAGTGTTATATCGTAAAACGACGAAGATGTAAATCAAATTTTTTTATGAATTCATTCAACCCTAATGACATTTCTTCCTTACAGAAATCATCAAATTCCTCAAAAGACATCATAGATAAAATCTTTGCTGTATCCTCCTCTGAAAACTCTGTATGCTGTTCACTATCCACAAAGCCGTCATCATTCCCACAAACAATAGATTCCACATGGATTTCATCGTTTACCATTCTGCAATAAATCATATTATTCGCCTCGCTTATTCATAGCATAACTCATTTCTAATCAAGTATTATAATGTATCTTTTTACCACGTTTATTTACTTTATCCCCAATTAGATGATGTTTTTCTAAAACTACATAAAAGCTATCCGGATAATACCTTTTATAATAAGCCATACACCATGCAATTTTTACATCCGTAATAACACTTGCTTTCGGACGCATATAACGATACTTATCCCATGATTCGATGTAACAATCTGGTATATCAGCATCATATAGAGCTTTTACTAAATAAGCATTGAGACCTTTTCCTCTTCTAACATCCTCCATTATATAGTAAGCATGCTCAAAACTGATATTGTGCTCCAGCAGGTATAACATGACGTTTTCCCTAATACCAATCAATTCATTGATTGATTCACAAGGCATAGAAAAGCACTTCTTATTCTTCCTTGTCATCCATGGTGAAGTATCACATATCAAAGCCCACGCACTTAATAAATCTGAGAATTTATTTAGTGTATACCTAGATAGGATCTGCCATGATGAAACATTAAATAATAAAGGCAAGCATTCTTCATTTTGTAATTTTTTGGAATCAAACAACTCTATTATTTGACTATCACAATATGAAATATCATCCATATTTACCCCTGTTAATTCTTCTAAGTCATGTAATATGGATAAATATTTATTCACATAGACTCGTTGTTTGATATGAGTATCTTCAACCAGTAAATCACTTAAAACGCCATCTTCATTTCCAATAGATTCCACGATATTTATACCATGATTGTAATTCTGATAATCATTCATTATTACATCCCTTAGATAATCCGCAAACACAAAGCTGAAATATGCATATTTATTTTTTTCGCCATCAATTCCCCAAAATGATTCAAACGGAATATTGAAACCCGATTTTATCATTTGTTTACCACATTTCTCACAAATTTTATCAGGCAAATCGTATGCAACAGTCCAGTACCTCTTAATTTGTTCATCTGGATTAACCATTAAGTGGCATGATGAGCAATAATAATGTGGTGGCAAGGGATTTATATTAGTAATTTTACAAAAATATGCTACCAACGAAGCACTCTCTGTTCCGACAGCTCCATACTTGTATCCCAATGAACGTGCTTTATCAACTAATTTTATTGTTCTCAAATAATAACTAGCGTAATCAATCTTTTTAATACATTTCAACTCATATTTTACACGATTCAATACAAAACTAGAAATTGGTGTTCCGTATTCTTCTTGTGCTGCTTGCATACAAATATTGTATAGCTGCTGAAAAACATTTTTATTACCTAATGATTCTTCTATACACATTATCAGTATCCCTATTATCATTCTTTAATCATATCTTTGACCTCAGTGTATTCCTTCTAGCAGTGTAATTTGACTGTATCTAATAAGCCATTACGATGTTTGGCAATGATAACTTCCATGATATTATTGATTTCTGTCCCCCTATCACAGCAACCATCACTGTAAAGAAACATGACCATATCCGCATCATGCTCCAACGAGCCAAATTCACGTATGTCCGAGAGCACGAGGCGCTTATCTTGACGGATATTTAAGGAATGTGGAAGCTGAGTCATTAAGACGATTGGAACATTGACTTCTCTAGCTAGTTCTTTCAATGTCCGGGAAATCTTTGAGATTTTCTGCTTATGTTTATCGCTGTTTTTTGAAACTTCTCCCGGCATCAATTGTGGATAGTCAATGAAGATGGTAGAAAGCTTTTGCTCTTTTTTTATTTTTCGAACCTTGGAGCACATCTCCATAAGCTTAAAGTCATTGGTATCGTCTATGTATATAGGAGCTTCACTCAAACGTTCGCTGGCTTCATATAGTCTCGTCCACTCATCATCGTCAAGGTCTCCTTGGAGAAACTTTTCGACATCAATCCTACTTTCAAAGCATAGCATATGCTGAACAAGCTGTTTCTTGCTCATTTCTAAAGTGAAGTATGCTACTGCCCCTTGATTTTGCTGACCAATGAAGCTGGCCATGTTCAAAGCAAATGCTATTCTATCGATGGAAGTACAGGCAACTACAAGCACCAATTCTGAAGGTTGCAGGCCATCTATCATGTAATCAAGGGTATTAAAGCCGATAGAAGGTCCTGTAATATAATCTTTTGACTCGCAAAGACTATTGATGTTCTCAAATGTAGAGTCTAAATGTGTACGATTTTCTGCCATTACTACACACCACCTTACTTCCTTAAAACTTGTCTTTATAACACATGACCAGATAAATTCTTTAATATTCGGTTCTAACGAAATGAATAATTTTTTCTTCGTGAGATCAGTATACTCAGCAATGCATCGCATTTCAAATAGGGGTGCATTTAACCCCTCTGGGGGTATTATACTAGTTCCACCTAGGGCGAGGGGTGCAGCACAATTGATACGGGATGTCGGCCAAATATAATCAAGTTGCTATTGCCATTGACATACTAAATTTCTCCGCCTTGTTACCTTTTCCATTTCTCGCAAGCATCGACAAATTTTCCGAGGGATTTTTGCAAAGCTATAATACGTTCCTCACAATTATCAAGCACATCCCATGTTACGGTTATCCCGAATATACGTAACGTGGAAACAGGAGCATCCGATGCGCTAATATTTGATATGACTGCGTTGGTGGAAGTTTCGGAAATCCAAAGTGCATCTCCGAGAAATTTACACAATGCGTTATAAGGAACTTTCCCTTCACAGATACCTTCATCACTTTCTTTATGCCAGCCATATAAATCAGCCCAAAAACAAAAACAATATGGGAAACTATTATTAGCCTTCCAAGTTCCTTTCGTGACATTGTATTCTATAGGTTGCCCCTGCAATCGGTCTATCATTTCTTCAAACGTCACATCGTCCTCAACTTTTTCATTCTCAAATCCCTGCAGTATTTCCCTGTCATTAGGCAAAAAAGGAATTTGCGTATAACCATACTCTGTAACCAAGAGAAAAATATACCATATGCCGTCATGCATGGCATAACTCAAATACTCTTTTTCGTATTTTTTAAAGGTCTTAATATCCCACTTATCCGTCAGGAGAATGACTGTTTTTTCTTTGTGACGCGTGTGGCGGTAGTTTTGAGCTATCATCCTGCTCTGCTTAGACATCATCGAAAATGCTTTATTGAGCGTCACATTCCCACGGCATATTGCCAAAAAACGTGGATACACTTCGGACGTAGGATTACCAAAAGGCCAAGTATTACATTTCTGATTGTTAGAGGCGAATACATCATCCCCCGTGTGGCTCTCCAACACAGAATCAATATTTTGAATTGGATTGAGCGTTCGGCTGATATTTAGTATGTCGCGGACAAAAGGATAAATGAATCCTTCATCGACAGGTGCAATTTGACGGAGTACCTTTTCATTCCGCTCTTCACCGATTTTAGGTTCAATTATTTTGTGAATTTCCTTCAGCTTCATTTTCATTTCCTCCCAACGGCCCATTGTATCTCTCATTCATCAAGCGAATTGTATCTGCCAGTTCTTTTCTAAGTTCCGGCGGCGATAACACTTCCACATATGCTCCGTACTGAAGAGACCAGTAAAACATGGCGTTATAGTTACACCTCAGTGCAACAACAATGGTTTTCGTTTCCTTGTCTCGCTGGACTATGTAAAAATCTTTGCCAAACCAATCAATAAGATCGTTCATCATTCCCTCGTTTGTACGGAGTTTAACAGGTACGCTCTCACCGCAGAACATATACGTATGCTCTGCCAAGTGGCGCGGCAGATTAAATCCTTTTTCCACGCCCCTAATTTCTTTGATTGGCTTGACGGGAATATCTGTCATTTTTATGTTTGTGATGCGATCAATTCTGTAGTGAGTAATGTCAGGATACTTGTCGCTGTTACCGAGCAGGTAATATCTGCCATTGTTAGCCACCATTTGATACGGGCTGACAATATATGGCATTTCCTGTCGGGGATGTAATTTAAAATCAGTGCCATAAGAATTGTACACAAACGATACTTTCTTTCCTGCGTCAATAGCATCATTCAGCACATCAATCACAATCATGAGCTGCCTATTGCCCATACGTGATATTTCCGGCAAAGACCGCACATGAGACACCTTGGCTTCAAAATATATGTTGGACTGCTTTTTCAGCTTATCAATAAGCCGCTTGCCTTGGGATTGAGAAATGTTCTTAGAGGACAACACGCTGTCAATGAGCATTCTCAGTTCGGCATCGTCAAACTCCCGACTGGCAAAATAATAGCCGTCATCCATATTTATATCGTAGCCAAAATCGATAAGGTCAAGAACATTAGACTTTATCGACCTTCGGTCACACATAACCCCGTATTCTGTTTTCAAAAGTCGCATTATCTCTTGTTGGGTAAGATGATGATTCGCATCGGAATGTTTTTTCAACACCCTCAATATCATAAGTATGAGAAGTTTCTTCCTATCGTTGCCATACATAGCTGCTCTTCCTAATCAACACCATATATTTTATATAGCCAATTTAAGACATTTGGGAAACCTTCCGCCTCAGCTAATTTCAAAAAATTACTGTCGTAAAATTCCTGCTCACGATTATAAAGTGTTTTTATCATCTTACGGACAGTATCTTTTTTTCCGTAGTGAATTTTTTTATGACAAGTAGGGCATAAGTAAATTAAATTTTTTTCATGATATATTGCATCGAATAATGCTTGATCTTCTTTTCCTTTGCATAAATGTTGTTGGATAAAATGATGTGTCTCAAAGTAATTTAATCCATTTCTAGCTTCGAATGTTATATGCCTTCTACTTTCCTTTGGATCACCATCAGTGCTATCAAATGCGCATCGTAGCTTAACACAAAGTTCTTCCTTTAATTGTTCAAGATTTAATCTTGGGTTATTTTCGTAGTAAGTCTCTAATTTTTCTCGTAATGCCAGGTCGCCGACTGTTTTCCCTTTGCCGATTCTCTCATCCTTAAGCTGACGTTTATTGGGTCTAATATTTATCCCGTATGTATCGTGCAGAACCTTATAGGTGAATTTGCTTTTGCCAGAGTTCTTCCAGTTGATTGTCTCAAGCTGCGATAGAGCAAAACAAGTAATTTCTGTTCCATCAGATGCAATATCTCTTACACCAATTGCCGTAATAATACCACGCAAAATAATTCTACTGGTGTTGTCAGGAAGATTGGAATAGTAAAGGTAGCAAACATCGCCTACCTCCATGTTTTTGGGATCGTTCGAGTTGTATTGCCATAAAATCCTTCCGTTATCACCACTGTCTAACAATCGTTTAAAATCAAAAGTTAAATAGTTGGCTGGTATCAAAAAATATTTTCGATTCACTTCTCCATCCCCCTCTACATAATTAATCCAACACCATCTGGCATTTACGTGAAAACTCTCGCCAGTCAGCTTGCGTTGTCTCTGCGGTTATCTTTAGTCGGAATACTGTCTCCCTTGAAATAACTTCCCAAGGATAAACACGCTCATCCTTCGGAATACTGCTCATGTAATCGTCGAAAACTACTTTAAGATGCTCCGGTATCCTCTTGGAGGCAAACAAGCTCCCATCGGGTGCTATCAGGGAAAATTTATCAATCGTCACCATAACTTCATCACTAGACATGTCTATGCACCTCCACAATTTGGTATTCTCTATCTCGTTCATATTTCCTCCTCAGTATAGCATAGGTGCCTGACATTTATTTGTACATAGGGAAAAGTTTTCAAGCCCCTGTCCAATCTTGAAACACCACCATCATGTAGCCATCCCCCGTCACCTTATCGAACCTTGCCTTGTCTTTCTCGTATCGCTTCACCAGCCCATTGATTTCGGGAGCGCAGGATTTATCCCTTTATCTTCTGTAGTATTAGTCTAGCAAATCTTATGGGTAAAAATTTCCCATAATAACATATACTGACCATAGCAAAGTATACAGCTTTGCGCTATAATACAAAACCCGGTAAAACTTTTCTCACAATAAGTTTTACCGGGTTTATAAACATTGAATTGTACTCTATTACATGAACTAGCCAAACAACGAAATCTGGTCGGATTCGCCCATTCCATCCAGACAGCCATGGTCGCGCAGGATTTCGATATTGGTTTTGGAAATGCCTGTGCGGCGGCGCAGGTCTTCGATACTGGTAAAGATACCATCCTTGCGGGCTTCCACAATGCTTTGGGACGCTTTGGTTCCCATGCCTCCCAAGCTTGCCAATGGCGGCAGCAGAGATTTTTCGTGGATGATGAATTTTTCTGCGTCAGAGGTATAGATATCCACATTCTCGCAGTCAAAGCCCCGCAGATACATTTCCCAAGCCAGCTGCAATACAATCAAAGTTGCATTCTGCTTGGCATCCAGTTTCTTTTCCTTGGAAATCTCTTCAAGTTCATGAATCTGCTGCCCCACATATTCCTGCCCTTTGGCAATGACGTTAGCGTCAAATTCATCGGCGCGGATGGAAAAATATGCCGCATAGTAAGCCAGCGGATAATGCACCTTACAGAACGCGATGCGATAAGCCATCATAACGTAAGCCGTTGCATGCGCACGCGGGAACAGGTATTTTATCTTTTGACAGGAGTCGATATACCACTGGGGAATATCGCCGTCCTGTAATTTTTTGACAACATCGGGGGCAATGCCTTTGCCCTTACGCACTTTTTCCATGGTCTTAAAGGACAGCAAGGGGTCAATGCCGTGATGAATCAGATACATCATGATATCGTCACGGGCCGAGATGGCGTTCTTAATGGTGCACTGGCCGCTGCGGATAAGGTCCTGCGCATTGCCCAGCCACACATCCGTACCATGGGAGAAACCGGAAATACGCACCAGGTCCGAGAACACGTCCGGATTGGTGTCGTCAATCATCTGACGGGTAAAGGGTGTACGGAATTCCGGAATACCGAAAGTTCCCGAAGTTGCCCCAAGTTCCTCTGGCGTGAGCCCCAAGGCGTCTGTGCAGTTAAACAAGGACATTGTGGCCACATCATCAAAGGGGATGGTTTTCGGGTCACGGCAGGTCAAGTCCTCCAGCATCTTGATTACCGTCGGGTCATCGTGGCCCAGAATATCGAGCTTAACCAGACGGCTGCTGATGGAATGGTAATCGAAATGGGTGGTAATCGTTCCACAGTTCATATCGTTGGCCGGATGCTGAATAGGCGTAAAGAAATGCACGTCCATATCGCGGGGCACAACCATGATGCCGGCAGGATGCTGGCCGGTTGTGGACTTGACGCCCATACAGCCATGCGCCAGCCTGTCGATATAGGAGATATGTTTCTTTATCCCCTTTTCCTCGAAGTATTTTTTCACATAGCCAAAGGCCGTCTTATCCGCTACTGTCTGAATGGAACCGGCACGGTATACGTTGTCCTTGCCAAAGAGGATTTCCGTGTACTTATGCGCCACTGGCTGGTAAGTACCAGAGAAGTTCAAATCGATATCGGGAACCTTATCGCCATCAAAGCCCAGGAATACGGCGAACGGAATATCGTGGCCGTCTTTGATAAGCGGAGTGCCGCAGACCGGGCATTCCATATCCGGCAGGTCATAGCCACAGCCGTAGGAACCGTCGGTGATGAACTTACTGTACTGGCAATGCGGGCAGCGCCAATGCGGCGGCAAAGGATTAACCTCGGTAATACCTGTCATAGTAGCGATAAAGGACGAACCTACGGAACCTCGGGAACCTACCAGATAGCCATCGTCATTTGATTTTTTTACGAGGCGCTGGGCGATAAGATAAAGCACCGAGAAACCGTGGCCGATAATCGGCTTGAGTTCCTGCTGCAGACGCGCTTCCACGATTTCCGGCAAATTTTCGCCGTACATGGATTTTGCGCGGTTGTAGGACATGGATTCAATTTCCTCGTCCGCACCGGGAATCATCGGCGAATACAAATCGTCCGGAATGGGCTTGAATTTCTCAATCATATCGTTGATTTTCCGGGGATTTGTCACCACGGCTTCATAGGCCGCTTCTTCGCCCAGATATTCAAATTCAGCCAGCATTTCCTCGGTGGTGCGCAGATAAAGAGGCGGCTGCATGTCCGCATCATCAAAGCCCTTGCCCTTCATCAAAATGGCACGGTAGATGCTGTCCTCAGGATTGAGGAAATGTACGTCGCAGGTAGCCACCAGCATTTTCCCAAGTTTTTTAGCCAGTTCTGCCACCTTCAGGTTGATGTCAATCAAATCCTGGTCCGTGGTGATATGTGGGAATTTATCGCTGCGCTTCAAAAAGTCATTGTTATGGATTGGCTGGATTTCCAGATAATCATAGAAGGAGGCAATCTCGATAAGCTGCTCCTCGCTCTGCCCTTCCACAATAGCTCGAATCAGTTCCCCGGCTTCGCAGGCAGAACCAATGATGATGCCGTCCCGGTACTCCTCAATGATTTTTTTTGGCAGGCGGGGCTGACGGTGGAAATATTTGACATGGGACAAGGATACCAACTGATAGAGATTGCGCAGACCGTTGGGATTTTTTGCCAAAAAGATGATATGGTTGGCCCGCTTCTGCTCGAAATCGTCACCGGTGAGGTAACCTTCCATGCCGTAAATGACCTTGATATTGAGTTTTTCGGCAGCCTTAGCCGCATCCGGATAGGCCTGCACCACACCGTGGTCGGTGATGGCAATAGCCGGCCAGCCCCAACTGTCAGCAGTCTTGATGAGGTCTTTTACGGACACTACAGCATCCATTGCACTCATGGTCGTATGGGCATGAAGCTCCACGCGCTTGACCTCGGCATTATCCTCGCGCTTCTTCGTTTCCTTCTTGGCTAAAGAATCCACAAAGACCACATACTCATTCATGTAGGTATCAAAGCGCACGGAACCACGGATGCGGACAGCCATGCCCTCTTTGAGCTTGCCCATGATT
This sequence comes from Selenomonas sp. FC4001, assembly GCF_000701565.1. Classification (NCBI taxonomy): domain Bacteria; kingdom Bacillati; phylum Bacillota; class Negativicutes; order Selenomonadales; family Selenomonadaceae; genus Selenomonas; species Selenomonas sp. FC4001. The sequence continues at coordinate 229,616 of NZ_KL370793.1, forward strand.
TCATCGAAATCCTCTTCCTGCCCATTGCGGCCCTTGCCGGGCTTAAAGAACTTCTTGCAGGCAATGCCGTCCGATTCATCCGACAGACAGAATGCCAGCATCTTGGTGCCGGTTTTGAATTCGATGGTCTTGAGACCGGAACCGACACCTTCGCCGATAAAGCCTTCCAGAATAACGCTCTTGGTTTCCCCATCCAAATCGGCAATCAGCTGGCGCTCGCCCATGATGCTGCGGCCAAAGATGGTATTGCCCGCGCCCTGCACCACCACCGGCTGGGAAAAGTCTTCCCGCTTCTTGGGGGCAGCCTTGGGCTTGGCCTCTTTTTTGGGGACTGCTGCAGGTGCCGGGACAGCATCGGCATGGGAACTCGTCTGCTTTTCCGCCACGCGCTCCTTATGAAGCGCCGCCTGATATTCTGGTGTATTGAAACTGTCATCCACAGAAAGATTCTGCAGGACCTCATCACTGGCTTCACATGTTACGGGACAGCGATAGCCCAGCATATCCTTGATGGCCCGGCCCATAAGCTGTGTCACCGCATGGGCCCGCATGATTTCGCCGCCGAGTTCCCCGGGAACCTTAATCAACAGTTTGCTGCCGTCTACCACATACTTGGAACGCTTCAAGAGCTGGAACACCGTAGGATTATCCTCGGCCACTGTCGTAACCAGCTGGGGCCAAACCTTGCTGATACCATCTTCAATATCAATGATATCCTGATAGAAGATAACCTTCTGCAGGTTACACTTGCCCTTAATCTGCTCCGCCGCCCGCTGCAAGAGGCTGTCCGGAATGAGGGTCTGACTGGTCAGAGCAATCTCCCAAATGCCGGCCTTCACGCTGACTTCCACATGGCGGATAACAGCATTTTTCAGCAGGGTCTTCTCCTCATCATCCAAGGTCATCCCCTGCACCAGCTGCCAAAACATATTCTCTTGTTGCGGAACAATGCGATACTTCTGCATAAACAGCCTTTCTTACTTACTCCGGGTATAATTCCCGATACTTCTTGCGGTCCCCAATAACCTGTCTTACGTAATCCCGCGTTTCCTTATAGGGGATCGCGTCTATATCATGGAAGGAATAACTCCAATTATTCTCATCCATCCAAGCCTTCACATTGCCACGGCCAGCATTATAGGCCGCCAGCGCCAGCACATCATTGCCCTTGAACTCCCGCTGGAGCTCGGCCAGATACCAGGTGCCATAGCGGATATTCCGGTCCGGCTCGTGGAGGCTCTCCACATTGTAACTCTTGTCCCCTATCTGCCCGGCAATCCACTCGGCCGTGTCCGGCATCAGCTGCATAAGCCCCACAGCCCCGCGATGGGACAGAGCCGTATGCTTGAACTTGCTCTCGCTCTTGATGACAGCGGCGGTGAGGTTGCTGTCCACATGGTAGATTTCCGCATATTTCATCACCGTATCATGATAGGGATAGACATAAAAATACTTCCGCTGTACCGGCTCAAATTGCAGTACAAAAAACGCACTGAGACTTACGATTAAAATAAATAAAGCAACGCAAAAGCAGGTTGCCATGCGTCGCTGAATACGCCGATTCTGCTGGACCCTGTCACGAAATCCCTGCATGGGTCCACTCCTTCCAAAGTTTTTCTGCCTGCAGGAAACTCTCCTCCAGGCTGCCATTATTATCAATAAAGGTGTCTGCCCGCTTTTTCTTTTCCGAAAGAGGCATCTGGGCGGCAATGCGCGCCCGGGCCTCGGCCTCCGTGTAGCCATTACGCCGCATCAGACGCGTGAGCTGCACGGCCTCATCCACAAACACCAAACAATTCTCCTCTGTCATTTTATCCCATCCGGCTTCAAAGAGCAATGGCACATCCAGGATTATTACGGGAAAATTTTTTGCCTGCTTCACCGCAATCTGCCGGCGCATAGCCCGCTCCAAAATGGGATGGGTCGTTTCGTCGAGCCACTGGCGCTCCGACTCATTCCCGAACACCAGACGGCCAATGGCCCGGCGGTCCAAAGTGCCATCCGCCTGCAAAATCCCCTCGCCAAAATGCGCCACATAGAGACGGTAGAGAATCTGTCTGGGCTTTGCCAAGGCAAAGGCAATGGTATCGGCGCTCAACACCGCCGCACCCTTATCCCGGAAAAATCTTGCCATGGTGCTCTTGCCGCTGGCAATGCCTCCGGTAAGACCGATAACCCGTGCCATCACTCAGCCTCCTGACATTTGGGACAGAAATGTGTTCCCCGTCCCCCTACGGTAATGCGTTCAATGGGACGGCCACAGCTGCGGCAGGGCTCACCCTTGCGGCCGTAGACATAGAGATGTTCCTGATGGCTCCCCTGACCACCCTCACCATTCTGGTAATCACGGAAGGTCGTGCCGCCGTCTTCAATACCTGCTGCAATAACCTTGTTGACACTTTCCCAAAGGCGCCCGCACTCTTCCCGGCTCAACGACTGGGCCGGACGCAGCGGATGAATCCCTGCCAAAAACAACGCCTCATCGGCATAGATATTGCCAATGCCGCCGATATATTTCTGATTAAGCAGGAAGGACTTAATGGCCACCTTGCGCCGGCTCGCCGTCTCGTAAAGATAAGCCGGCGTAAATTCTGCCGACAGGGGTTCCGGCCCCATTTCCGCCAGCCCTTTGAGCATGGCCCGCTCCTCGGGGCGGATGCCATGAATAGTTCCGAGCGTGCGGGTGTCCCCATAGACAAGGCTCGCACCACCCTGCAAATGGAAGATTACCCGCGCATGGCTGTCGCTTGTCTTTCCTGTGGGTTCATAAACAAGCCGTCCCGTCATGCGCAGATGGAACACCACTTCATTGCCGTTATCGAGTTCCAGCAAGAGATACTTGCCCCGGCGGTTCATGGCTTTGATGGTACGGCCCGTGACGAGCGCCCGAAAGCCCTCGGTATCCGGCCACTTAATCATGCGGGGCAGGCGAATATCCAAATCCATGATTTTTTTCCCCGCCGCCATCTTGTCGAGATAGCGGCGGATGATTTCTACTTCCGGCATTTCCGGCATCTTACTTCGCCTCCGCCCAGTTCTTCCCTGCGTGCATATCAATGAGCAGTGGCACGGAAAGTTTCACGACGTTTTCCATGGTTTCCTTGAGGATGGCCTCCACCTGCGCACGCTCGCTGTTTACCACTTCGAGCACCAGTTCATCGTGTACCTGAACCAGCACACGGCTCTTGACACCCGCCGCCTGCAGTTTATGATATACCGCAATCATGGCCAGCTTGATGATATCGGCAGCCGCCCCCTGAATCGGCGTATTCATGGCCATGCGCTCTGCCAGCGAACGCTGCATGAAATTGCGGCTGTTGATGGCCGGCAGGTCCCGGCGGCGATTGAAGATGGTCTTGACAAAACCGTCCTTATGCGCGCCTTCCACCGTGTCGTCAATGAATTTCTTTACCCCGGTATAGCGGGCAAAATAATTGTCGATATAACTCTTGGCATCCTTGCGGGCGATGTGCAAATCCTTGGCCAGACCGAAGTCGCTGATGCCATAGACGATGCCGAAGTTTACCGCCTTGGCATGGCGGCGCTGCTCCCCGGTCACCTGTTCCAAGGGTGTGCCAAAGACTTCTGACGCCGTGCGGGCATGGATATCCTGATTCTGCCTAAAGGCATCCATAAAGAGCTCGTCCTGCGACACATGCGCTAAGATGCGCAGTTCAATCTGGGAATAATCCGCCGACAGCAGGCAGTCATAGCCTGCGCCCGGCTCAAAAAGTGCGCGGATGGTCTTGCCTTCTTCGGTGCGCACCGGAATGTTCTGCAGATTGGGGTCCGAGCTGGAAAGGCGGCCCGTTGCCGTAACCGTCTGATTAAAGCTCGTGTAGATGCGCCCTTCTGCCCCAATCAACTCCTGCAAACCATCAATGTAAGTAGATTTCAGCTTGCTCAACGTGCGGTAATGGAGCACCTGTTCCACCACGGGATGCTTGTCCCGCAGAGATTCCAAAACCTCGGCGTTGGTAGAATACCCCGTCTTGGTCTTTTTCACCGGCGGAAGTTCGAGCCGTTCAAAAAGCACTTCGCCGAGCTGTTTCGGCGAGTTGATATTAAACTCCGTGCCAGCGAGCACATAGATATCCTGCTGCAGGGACTGGAGGCGGGCCTCTAGTTCCTCGCCCTTCTTCACGAGTTCTTCCCGATTGATATAAATGCCGTTCTGCTCCATGGCCGCCAATACTTCCACCAAGGGAAGTTCAATCTCTTCATAGAGCTTATCCATCTGCAATTCTTTGAGCTTTGCAGCCAGTACCCGCTGCAGGCTGGCCAGGGCATACGCCTCCCAAATGACCTCTGCCTCAGCACCGGACAGATTCTCTGGCTTGCGCAGCGTGGGCAGATATTCCTGCACTAATCGTTCCAGTTCATACTTATTGGCTTCGGGGCTTAAAAGATAAGCTGCCAGTTCAATATCAAAGAAGCTGTCCGCAGGCTTCACACCTGCCTGATAATAGGCCTTTAAGCCCTTTACGACAGCAGGCTTTTCCGCCATAACCTCCTGCAGTACAGCCAGGCCTTCTGCCTCTGCAATATAGCCCAGCTTTTTTGCAGGCAGAAGGCAGACGGCTGCCCCAGTGAGCTTTACAAAAGGCGCCTTGCCACTGAACAGGCCGCAGACGGCCACAGACTCTGCCGCTGCCAGTTCCGTTGCCGCAGTCTCCTTATCCCAAACCGCATAAGACAAATCGACATCAGCCACAGGAGCTGAAAAATCCAATACGAGCTCGGCTTCTCCTTCGCCGTAAATCTTCACGAAGTTCTTCCAGACGGCCTTGAGTTCATAGCCATCACAGAAGGACTTCATGTGTTCATGGTCGGGGGTAATATCGTAGCTTTCCCAATCGAGTTCCATCTCCGGCACGTTGAGCTCAATGGTGGCCAGTTCCTTGGAGAGAATGGCCTGCTCCTTATTTTCCGTCAAGCGCTCCTTGAGCTTCTTGCCAGAAATATTTTCGATATTGTTCAGAACTTCTTCCAACGAGCCATACTCCAGCAAAAGTTTGCTGGCCGTCTTGGGACCTACCCCGGGCACACCGGGGATGTTGTCGGAAGTATCGCCCATAAGCCCCTTCAAGTCGATGAGTTTAATGGGCTCGAAGCCATATTCTTCCTGAAAGGCTGCCTCATCATATTCTTTTAACTCGGAGATGCCTTTCTTCGTCAGTAACACCTTCAGATTCGGCCGCACGAGCTGCAGGGCATCACGGTCCCCCGTGACCACCATAACCTCATGACCTGCTCCTGCCGCCTTTACCGCCAAGGTGCCAATGATATCATCAGCCTCATAGCGTTCCTTTTCGATAAATGAGATACCAAAAGCTGCTGCAAATTCATGCAGCAGCGGAATCTGGGCGAGGAGCTCTTCCGGTGTTTTGTCACGGGTTCCCTTGTATTCGGCATACCGTTCCGTGCGGAAAGTGGTTCTGCCCTTGTCGAAGGCAATGACCAGTTTATCCGGCTGCAGCTCTCCCAACAGCTTCGTGAGCATGTTGGAGAAACCAAAAATGGCATTAGTCGGCCGACCTTGGGAATCCGTCAGAGGCGGCAGTGCATAAAAAGCACGATACATCAAACTGCTGCCATCCAAAATTACAAAACGCTGGCTCAAGCGAATTCCTCCCTATTTTGTTCGTCTAAATTACTTCTGTTTCGTTTTTTCCTGTTTGCCCGTTTTATCAGCTTTGTCAGCCTTGCCCTGACCGGCTATCTTAGCCACCTCGGCGGCCTCACTCTTAGCTTCATTCTTATGCTCTAACTTCTTGGTGGCATCCACCTTTTCCTCACGGGCTTCCAACTTGGATTTTTTCTCCTCAGGGATGGTCTTCATGACGAAGCTGTTCTTCTCCAAAGTTCCATCGAGTCTGAACAAAGCCTTGGCATCAGCCAGCTTGCAGTAAAGCACATCCTTCTTGTCCACGCCGTCAGCTACGCCAATGGTGCTGACAAGTTTCCTCGTCTTGGCATTCCAGCCCAGGTCCACATGCGCAGCATCTGCCAAATCAATGGCAGGCAGATACATGGTGCCGCCCTGCTCAATGGCCTTGTTCTTCAGTTTCACGCCATTGACATAGAGCGGATAAACCTTGGCTACATAAGTGGGTTCGCCATCCGATTCATTGATTTTCTTTTCGATTTCCTCGTTGCTGACAAAATTTGCCACGCCATAACCGGCCAGCCATTTGTTCACATCTTCCACCGTCAGCTTCTGCCAGCCATAACCGTCGGGATAGATATAGTAAGCCACCGTGTTATCCGCCAGCTTTTCTACCACCACGCGATTGTAGGTGATTTCCACCGGCGTGCCGATTTCCACCAAATCAAAGAGGGCTTCCACATCCTCTTCATGCATGCGGATACAGCCATTGGAAACATAATGACCGATGGAATCCGGACGGTTGGTACCATGGATGCCATAGTTGCCCTGAATCTCCATCCAGCGATAGCCCAGCGGGCACTGCGGGCCGGAAGGAATCGTTTCCCCAGTGCTCGGGTCCGTCCAGGAAGGGTTTACATCCTTGGAACGAATCTTATAATAGCCCACGGGTGTCGGTGAACTGGTTTTGCCAGGACCAATGGGATACAGACGGATTTTTTCCGTGCCTGCAAAGAGGGCCAGGGAGCGTGCCGCTAGATTAATGGAAATCTTCTTTTCCAAAGATTTCTTCTCCGTTGCGGGAGCTTCCTTCGCTTCCTGCTTTTCTGCTGCCGGCGTTTCTGTCTTCTGCGCCTTTTCCGGTTCAGCTGCCGGAGCCACGGGCGCAGACATAACTGTCTTGCCCGTTTCCTTGGCCAGTTCCTGTTCCCGTACAGTCGGTTCCTTCACCTGCACAGACATATCCGCCAGAGTTGGCACATGCATGGGTGCAGCCCCTGCATAGGAAGCTGCCCCGCCAGTTAACAATGCGGCCGTCACCAGGCCGGCACAAATATTCTTGAGCATACCTAAAATCTCTTTTCTCTCCAAAATTTGACATGTCAATCTGACTTGTCAATTTGACATGTCACTTCTATATCCTATCATTTAAGCAGGCAATTTTCAATACACAAGCAGGGGATTTTCCCACCGAAATAGTATAAGGATAACCTCTACGCAATCAGAGGTTATCCTTACATACGCCAGTGGTATCCCGGCTTACCAATACATTGTCCAGCATGATGCGCTTGCTCTTGCCCCCGCGAATCGTTTCAATCAGCAGCTGGGCTGCACTCTTGCCGAGCTGGAACATATTCTGGTCCATGGTGGTGATTTTAGGTTCCACCAAACGGGACAATGAAATATTATCATAGCCCATGATGGAAATTTCATCCGGCACGGCCAGTCCCAAACGCTTACAAGCATTCATGGCACCTACCGCCATCAAATCGTTACAACAGAATATCGCCGTGGGCTGCAGCTGTGGCAATTTGCGTTTCAGCGCCTCTGTGGTGGCATCCACGGTTTCTACACCATTACCTTCACCGATATTCAAAATGTAGTCCTCGCTGAAAACTTCCCGCTTCGTCATAAACTCCCGGTAAGTATCTTCTTTGATATCGTAGGAATCGGAATTGCACCCGCGCACAAACAAAATTCGCTTGTGCCCGAGGCCTGCCAGATATTCGAGCGCCGTCTGCGAGCCCATCTGCTCATCATTGCCCACATAAGACACGCCCCGTATACGATGATACCCATTGATAAACACCAGCGGCACCCGCTGTACAAGTTCCTCATAAAAGGTTTCGCTGATGTTCTTGGTATTGGGGCTGATGACGATAATCCCCGACACATTGCGGGCCACCAATGTATTGATGGCCTGCATTTCCTGCACGGGGTCGTTCTGCGCGCAGTTCAGCAGAAAGGAAAATCCATCCTGCCGAACGGCATCCTCGATACCGTCAATAACTTCCGCAAAGAACATATTATGCAGGCCCGGCACCACGACACCAATGGTCGAAGACTTGCGGGTATTGAGTTCCCGGGCCTGTACATTGGGCACATAATTAAGGCTGCTGATGGCCGCCTTAACCTTTTCCTTGGTTTCTACTTTCACCGGGTAATTCCCGTTGACTACACGGGATACGGTCGCAACAGAAACACCTGCCGCTTTGGCCACATCCACGATGGTAGCTTGTTTCTTTTCTTCCATAAAAACCTGCTTTCTTCGGCATTAGTCCTCAGAAACAGTCTGCATAAACTTATCAAAGGCCGCCATGCCTTCAGCATCGCGCTTATAGACACCGGCATGTGTGAGCACGGTTGCAAAGACCTTGCCGATTTCCTCTTTCAAGATGCCATGGACCTGGTTTTCTTGCACATGCGGGTATTTTTCCCGCAGCATCTTATACCAGTCACTGTGTTTGGCCAGTTCTTCGTTAGCGGAGATATCTTCCGTCCCGCGCACGAGTTCCTCCCCCAAAAGATGCATTTCCTGCTTCAAGCGGGCCGGCAGTACAGCCAGTCCCATGACTTCAATCAGGCCGATATTTTCCTTCTTGATATGATGCACTTCGGCATGGGGATGGAAAATGCCCAGCGGATGCTCTGCACTCGTGCGGTTATTGCGCAGAACCAAATCCAGCTCATAGGCTGCGCCCCGGCGGCGGGCAATCGGCGTGATGGTGTTGTGGGGCTGACCGTCACTTTCGGCCAGAATCCCTACGCTCTCATCACTATATTTACGCCACTTGTCCAGAATCTTTTCCGCAAGGTCAGCCAGTTCTTCCCGGTCATCCCCCGTTAGGCGGATGGTGGACATGGGCCATTTGACCCGGCCGATTTTCACATTGGGATAGCCTGCTGCACTGTACGTCTTTTCTACGGGGGCCTTGGCCATGGCAAAGTCATAGCGTCCGCCCTGATAATGGTCATGGGAAAGAATAGAACCGCCCACTATGGGTAAATCCGCATTAGAGCCCAAGAAATAATGGGGGAAAATCGTCACGAAATCCAAGAGGTTCTCGAAACTCTTGCGGTTTACCTTCATGGGAATGTGTTTTCGGTTCAGGACAATGCAATGCTCATTGTAATAGGTATAAGGGGAATATTGCATAAACCAGCGATGGGAGGCCAGCCGCAAGGGGATTAAGCGGTGGGTCTGCCGTGCCGGATGTCCTGCATGACCAGCAAAGCCTTCGTTTTCCCGACAAAGAAGGCATTTCGGATAAGAACTGGACTTAACGAGTTTTGCCTTGGCGATATCGCGCGGGTCCTTTTCCGGCTTCGACAGATTGATGGTGACATCCAAATCACCATATTCTGTAGCCGTCTGCCAAACGATGTTTTTGTCGATTCTGTCCTTGCGGATGTAGTTGGAGGCAATGCTCATCTTGTAGAAATTGTCCGTGGCCGCCTTGGGTGCGCGAGCATAGTCGCTTTGGAATCTGCGCACCACTTCCGAGGGGCGGGGCATGACACAGTTCATGATGCGGGTATCGAACAAATCCCGTTCACTGGTCGTGCCTTCGATAAGTTTTTCCTGCACCGCATAATCAAGTATCTGCTCTAAAATGGGGGCAGCTGTTTCTAAGGTTTCATTTATCTCTTCGGGCTCAAATTCACTCACCTGTAAAACATCAATGAGCAAATTGGCACTGTAGTAGTAATCGTCTTCGCTGATAAGTCCGCGCTGCTTAGCGAAATTCAGCAGGCGGTTGATTTCTGTGTTGATGTTCACTTATATCTTCCTTTCAGCCCTCTCCGATGGAGGCGACATAGTCGCGGGAGTCCAGTGGACTCCCCGGGCGGTGGCAGCCGCTAGGCTGACGGATGAGGTCGCTTATTTTTCGTAACCATTGGGATGTTTCTGATGCCAGTTCCAGGCTGTGCCAATAACCTGCTTCACATCGGTGTAGCGGGGATTCCAGCCTAGAATCTTTCTGGCCTTCTCACTGGACGCAATAAGCTGTGCCGGGTCACCAGCGCGGCGGGCACCCATTTCCACCTTGATGTCCTTGCCCGTGGCTTCTTTAGCGGCTTCAATCATTTCCTTTACGGAGAAGCCCTGACCATTGCCCAGGTTAAAGATATTGCTGTCGCCGCCCTTGCGCAGATACTCGAGTGCCAGTACATGGGCATCGGCGAGGTCGATTACATGGATGTAGTCGCGCAGGCAGGTGCCATCCGGCGTTGCATAATCATCACCAAAGATGGTGATATGGTCACGCTTGCCCAGTGGAACCTGCAGGATGAGCGGAATCAGATGCGTTTCCGGATGATGGTCCTCACCGATGGAACCATCGTCCAAAGCACCTGCGGCATTGAAGTAGCGCAGGGACACATAGCGGATGCCGTCGGCCCGGCTGACCCACTTCATCATCTTTTCCATGGTGAGCTTGCTCTCGCCATAGGTATTGGTCGGGCAAGTCTCATCATCCTCCATGATGGGGATTTTCTTGGGTTCGCCGTAGACAGCAGCTGTCGAGGAGAACACAATCTTATCCACATGATGGCGCACCATGGCTTCGAGCAGCACCTGCATACCATAAACGTTATTATTGAAATACTTCAGCGGCTTTTCCATGCTCTCGCCGACCAGCGAGTTGGCTGCGAAGTGAATGACCGCTTCGATTTGATTCTCGGTAAAAATCTTGTCGAGAACCGCTGCTTCACGGATATCGCCCTCGTAGAATTTTGCCTTCGGATTCAGGGCATCGCGATGACCAGTCTGCAGGTTATCCACGATAACCACATCTTCGCCCTTTTCCACTAACTGATGTACGGCATGGGAGCCGATGTAACCGGCACCGCCGCAAACAAGAATTGACATGTCAATGCGCTCCTTTATCATCAAACAGAAATCGCTTTCTATTTTAACATCTTTTCTATGGATTTACTATGCGTTTTCTATCATTTTACCCGATGGGTACCATCTGCGATATTCGCCACGTAGAAGCTCGGTGCATAGCCGATTTTTTCCGTGTACACCTTGCCTACTTTTTCCTTGAAGGCTTCTATGGCTTCATTCTTGACGAGGCTCACCGTGCAACCGCCAAAGCCGGCGCCGGTCATGCGGGAACCGATTACGCCATCCACCTGCCAGGCAAGCTCTGCCAGCGTATCGAGCTCTTTGCCCGTTACATCGTAATCATCACGCAGGGAATAATGAGATTCATTCATCAGCTTGCCAAACTTAGTCACATCATTTGCTTCCAGAGCCTCAACGGCTTCCAGCGTGCGGTTGTTTTCCAGTACCGCATGACGGGCACGCTGACGCTCCAACGGTTCGGAAATAGCGCCGGCCAACTGATTGAACTCTTCATTGGAAAGCTCGCCCAGGGCATTCAGCTCCGGCTTTACTTCCTTGAGTTCGTTTAGCGCATGCTCGCACTGGGCACGGCGTACATTGTAGGCGCTGGAAGCCAGGCTGTGCGGCTTGTTGGTATTGGTGATGACGATGCTGGCACCGTCCAGAGCGATTTTGCTGTAACGGTAGGACAGCGTGTTGCAGTCGAGAAGAATTGCACAATCCTTCTTGCCCATCCCCACAGCGAACTGGTCCATAATGCCGCAGTTGACACCGACAAAGGTGTTTTCAGCTTTCTGGGAAAGTTTTACCATTTCAACCATATCCAGACCGAAGTCAAAGGCATCGTTCAAAATAAGGGCCGTCAGCACTTCGATGGAAGCCGAGGAAGAAAGACCGGAGCCATTGGGCAGCGTGCCGAAAATCAGAATGTCAAAGCCGTGACCAGCCTTATACCCTGCATCTTCAAAAACCTTTACCACACCCATGGGGTAATTGGCCCAATCCTTTGCCTTGTCATAGCTCAGGCCGCTCATCGGAAACTCGATTACGCCTTTGTCTGCCATATTCATGGAGTAAATCTGCGTCTTGCTGTCCTGACGGTCAGCCACCAGTGCATAGGTTCCTAGCGAAATTGCACAGGGGAACACATGGCCGCCATTGTAGTCCGTATGTTCACCAATCAAGTTCACACGGCCTGGTGAGAAATAGCTGCGCGTCTCTCTGGCAGCATCAGCACCGAATTTAGCAACAAACTTCGCCTGCATTTTCGCGAGAATTTCATTTTCTTTTTCCATGTTCAAGGCCTCCTATATATGTAAACGTTTTCTTTTGTTTTGAAAAATTAAGGCGCAACTCTGTGCTTCGCTTACAAAGTTGCGCCGCATTTCCCTTTGTTGTTTCTAGTTTACTCCTGAACGCCGGGAATGTCAAGATTTTTTGAAAACGTTTTCTTTGACATTTTCTTACGTTTTTTACTTATTCATGTCTTCCCATTTTTCTTCCAGTTCTTCCACAATGCGGGCATGTTCTTCTTCCGTCAGCGTCACCTTGCCACGATAAACGAAGGCAGCGATAACCAGCAGCAGTACCGGAATAGCGAACATGATGAGCTGGAATTTCAGCAGGCCGCCTGCCGTGATGTCAGCAGCCGTTGCACCACCGGTCATGCCAACCCATACAGCCGTCAGACCAACGATACCGCCCGTAATAGCACCAGAGAGTTTATCCACCAGCGGACGCACGCAGAGGCAGACCGCTTCATCACGATGGCCAAGTTTCAGCTGGCCATATTCAACAGAGTCCGTAATGGTCATGAGAACCACGAGGAAGATCAGCGGCTGTGGCAGGTTAAAGAGACCAGCTGCGACCAGAGCCATCCAAACGTTCGTGCCGGAAACGGCATAGAGAATCAGAGCAGCCGTCATGATAGCCAAGGAGCTGAAGAACAATTTGCGGCGGCTGAATTTCGTCGTAAGCACCGGGAACAAAGCCACAGCCATCAGGCCGATAACCACGTTGATGATACCTAAGATGGAGAATTTCGTTGCATCACCGATAACATAGATGAAATAGTAAAGATTGAAGTTATTTACAATATTCTGTCCTAAACCCAAAATCAAATAAGCGCAGGCTATCCACAGCAGCTGGTCATTCTTGGCCAGAACTTTGAATACATCTTTGAAAGACGTCTCCACCTTGTTTTCACGCAGAGCAGATTCCTGCTCCTTGGTACCTATGCCCAGGATAATTGCGCCCAGGGTTGCGATACCACCGCCAATGCAGGCAAAGGCAAACCAGCCCTGCGGGTCACCAGCACCGCCATTCTGATTAACGGAGAAATAAAGTACAATCGGCATAACCATGATAGTTACGAGCTGGCCGCCGAATACCGAACCGATACGGGCAACCGTAGCCGTGATTTCACGTTCGTGAGAATCAAAAGAAAGCGCCGGAATCATGGACCAGATAGCTACGTCCTTAGCAGAGTAGAACACATCCATGATAAAGTAAACGATTGCGAAAAGAATCAGATAAAGGGTCGGGTTCGTTACGGTAAGACCGCCAAAATCCGTAAAGAGTGCTGCCAGCGTAATCGCTGCTACAAACGCGCCTACGATAACCCAAGGCTTAAACCGGCCCCAACGAGTTTTCGTCTTGTCGATGATGTTGCCCATAAACGGGTCAATGAAAAGTTCTGCCACACGCAGTACCATGATGATGGTGGTAACTACACCAATCATGTACGCATCCCGGCTGGGATTATTGGATGAAAAAAGATTACTGGTAACGAAAATCATAAAATACGTTGCCAGCATGGCGTAAAATACGTCATGTCCAAATGTACCGCAAGCATAAGCGATGCGCGGCCACATGCTGTTTTTCTTCTCTGCCACTGCTACTGCCTCCATTGTCCGAGCCTCCTAAAATCAACCTTTAATCGTCCGCATATAAGCGATTAAGCCATCAGCGATTTTTTCCAAATCTCCGGAGCTGGTATTGACAACCAAGTCGTAATTTTCACCAGCGCCCCAAGTACGTCCCGTGTAGTAGTTGTAATAACGGGCACGCTTTTCGTCTTCCTTGTCCAGTTCCTTCAGGCTCTTGCCGTCATAGACTTCCTGGCCACGTTTCTCACGGAAATCATCGTCAGCGCAGACAAAAATTGAGAAAACGTTATCTTTTTTCCGCAGAGCATAATCGGCGCTGCGTCCCAGGAAAATACAAGGAGCATCCTCTGCCAGTTTGCGGATGGCAGCCGACTCGCTCATAAACATTTCCTGACTGCTGCTGCCCATATGAGTGCCAAAGGAATGGAACGGAATAAAACTCATGGACAGGGGCTTAACCTGATTTTCCATTTCCAACAGCTCTTCTTCGCTCAAATCATCAATCCCCAGCTTCGCTGCGGCGATGTGGACAATCTGGCGGTCATAAAGCTTGATGTCTAATTTCTTCGCCATAATCTCCGCCAGCTCACGCCCGCCAGCACCATACTGACGGCTGATGGTGATAACCGTATTTTCCATTAATAGTCCCCCTTGTTTTGTTCGGAAAATAATGTAAACGTTTTCTTTAGATCTAAAAAATAAATATCGACTTACTATCGTTACTCAAACAATAGTAAACGATTTCCTTATCTATTATTATAGCGTGTTTTGTAGATAATGCAATATGTTTGGTAAAAATAGTAATTTTCAGTTTATTTGTCGGTTCGTGCTGAAATCGTTTTGTTACAGCTCAGCGCGGGTGGAGGTGGTAATACTTTTCGCCGTTGCACTGAATGACCCACATGCAAATTTATAGCTTTCTAGCTACCTGCGCCGGGCAAGACCGGCGGCGCGTATGTTCAGCTCAGTGTTTAGTCTGTGCCGTTTGTGGGCCAGTCCTCACTGCGTTCGGACAGTCGTTCCACGGCGAAAAGCATCACCACCTCCGCCCCAAGTGATGTCCGTATAAGACGGCATTTTCGCGGTGACCAGCAACAAGTACATCGATGTTCTCGTAACGGGAGTAACGAGTTCGTGGCAATCGTTACTCCGTAACTGGAGGCAGACGTGGGAGTGATTTTTCTGTCAGGAGCGACTGCCTGAACGTAGTGAAGGCCGGCCCGACGTAGGCAGCTACTAGAAAGCACGCTGAAAGACGCGCCGCCGGCCTGCCCGGCGCATATAGCTAAACAGCGATTTCTTTCAGGGAGAGTCGTTTAGCGGAAAACAGAAAAATTACTCCCACGTTTGCCCCTAACTGCGTATGAACTAGATACCTTTATCACGAACTCCCCCACAAACTGCAATAAAAAGCCCGCTGATCTGTTCGTCAGCGGACTCTTTAGAAAGCGAAAGAATAGCTTATTTTTTTGTCAGCACCCACATATAAGCCGCAAAGTCCGTGTCAATCTTCTCCACGCCCAGTCCGTTATACATGAGCTCATCCCCATAGAAAACCTGCCCTTTCATATCCAGGGATTTTTCCCCGCCAAAGTCCATGCTCAAGCGCTGGGCTGGCAGGTAATCGGTCAGTTCATATTCCACATCTGCGTCCAGTGCCGTCAGCTGCAGCTTCCGAATCGGCGTAGCCGGTTCGGCCAGGGTCTTGAAGTAGAGCACGACCACTTCTTTACCATCTTCGCTGACAAACTGCCAAGCCGTTTCGTTTTTCGTCCCGGCAAAGGGCGTCAGCAGGCGGTAGAACTTGCCAAGCTGCAGGGTCGGACGCAGTTTCTTATACAGGGCAACATGCTTTTTGACCTGTTCCTTTTCTGCGGCGCTCATACGGGTAATATCAAGCTCGTAGCCAAAATCTCCCGCAAAGGCACAGAGTGTTCTCGTCTGCAGGCTCGTCACACGGCCCACCTGATGATTTGGCGTCACCGATACATGGGCGCCCATGGTAATCGGCGGGAACACCAGGCTCGTGCCGCTCTGAATAGACAGGCGGCAGATGGCATCGGTGTTGTCACTCGTCCAGGTCTGCGGCATGTAGTAGAGCATGCCCGCATCAAAGCGGCCGCCACCGCCGGAGCAGCTTTCAAAGAGCACCTGCGGGAATTTTTCCGTCAGGCATTCGAGAACATCATAGAGACCGAGCACAAAGCGCGTCTTGGTTTCGCCCTGACGTTCTGCTGGCAATGCTGCTGAAAAAGCCTCGCTCAAATGGCGGTTGAAGTCCCATTTTACATAGTCGATTTCTGCCGATTCCAGTACATCACCGACTGCTTTCACCACATAGTCGCAGACCTCCGAACGGGACAAATCCAGCACGAGCTGATGGCGGCTGAAGCTGTTCTTGTAATCAGGCGCATGCAAAATCCAGTCCGGATGCGCACGGAAGAGCTCGGAATCCTCGGAAATCATCTCCGGCTCGAACCACAGTCCGAATTTCAGCCCCCGCTTATGGGCAGAAGCCGACACGCCTTTTAAGCCCTGCTTTAATTTATCCGTATTGACAAACCAGTCGCCCAGACTGCTGTTGTCGTCATTGCGCTTGCCAAACCAGCCATCATCAAGGACTAAGAGTTCCAACCCCAAATCGGCGGCAGACTGTGCCAGATTGTCGATTTTTTCTTCGTCAAAGTCAAAGTAGGTGGCTTCCCAGTTGTTGACGAGAATCGGGCGCAGTTCATGCTGATATTTGCCGCGTACGATATGTTCACGCACCGTCTGATGGAAAACCTGGCTCATGCCGTTAAGGCCCTTATCGCTGTATACGAGCATGGCTTCCGGAGTTTGGAAGGTTTCACCGGCACCTAAATGCCACTTGAATTCAAAGGGATTGATTCCGCCGATAACTCGGGTCGTGCCAAACTGCTCCACTTCGGTGACAAAGGATGCTTCACCACTCCAAATCAGGCTGAAGCCATAGACTTCGCCGCTCGTTTCGCCGGCATCCTTTCTGGCCAGTGCCAGGAACGGGGACTGCTGATGGGAGCTGGCCCCGCGGCGGCTGCCCGTTTCCTGTACACCGCGCATAAGGGGCACGCGTTCCAGGCTGCGTTCAGCGGCATGGCCGCCATAGAGGCTCAAACGGTCAAAGTCATGGTCAGCAAAATCCAGTGCAAAGCTGGCCGCATTGGTTAGGTCAAGCGCTTCACTGCCGCAGTTCGTAATCCTTGTACTGCGGGTCAGCATGGCCGAATCCTGCAGCAGCGTATATAAGAGCTCCACTGCCAGTTTTCCCTGACTGTCCTTTAGGTAGATATGCAGGGTTTCAGCTTCCTGTTCCCCGGCATATACGGCGGGGAGACCTTTAAGTTTTGGCTTGCCTGCCGTGATTTCGTAATGGTCATAGAAGAGTTCCGTCACGGTCGTGCCGTTTGCCAGGCGCACTTCATAGGCGGGCAGGCGATAGTCCCCATGGCCATAAGCGGGGTATTCCTGCGGCAGAACATCCAGCGAGAAGGTACGCTCGTTGGAATATGCCGCCGGCTGTGGCGAAAAGGCGCGGTCAATGGCCTGCATAGGCGAGCTGTCCCGGAACGTCTTCAAGGGACGGCCCCAATAGCGGTGCAGTACATAGCGGTCTCTTACCACCTGCATAACATAGCTTACCTGCGCATTGTGCAGATGAAAAATCCCGGTTTCTTGATCAAATGTAATCATGTTGAGGCCTCCTTAAATGCCCTTAAACGAAAATTCCAGATGCATTGTTTCATTCTTCATGCGGTATTCTTCCAGAACCGGAGCGCCCCAGGTATCGTCACCGCCCACGCCGCACTGTCCGGCCGATGCCCGCAGGAAAGTATGATGTACCTGCGGCAGGTCGTAGCTGTGACGTGCATTTTCGAGTTCATGGGCGCTGTACGGCAGTGCCGAAGCAGCGAGCGGAATATCGCCGCTAATCCGCACACCCCTACCCCGCTTGTCGGTAACTTCCAGCCAGCGGACGCCGTTATGGTTGCCGCATTCCTGTGGCAGCAGGTAGTCTTCCATTTCATCCTGCACGGTAGATTTATAGAGGCCAAGCTTTGCGCCTTCCTGACGGTCTGCGTAGTTGGCCTGCGGACCATAGCCATAGTAACGCAGCTCGCTGTAATCCGCGGGCAGGGTAAAGAGCATAGCAAAGTCGGGAATCTCCGGCAGGCCTTTCACCTGCTCATAGTCGAGTTCCGTCTTCAGGCCGCCATCAGCACATACCGTATAGGTAATCTGGCAGCTGGCCACCGGCTGGGTAGCCAGCTCATAGGTAAAGCGAACCTTGACTTCATCTGCCGCATATTCCTTGATGCCAAGCTGACCGAACCAGTTGAATTCCTGCCACTTGCCGTCTGCCAGCATTTCCTTTTTGACGCAACGGCGGTAAAGGCTGGCCAGTTTCCACTGGGCTACGGCAAAGTCACGGCGGCAGCCGTAGTCGTTATCCACTGGTGCCCGCCAAAAGGAAGGTCTGGGCATTTCTTCTAAGAGTTCCACGCCGTTGAACTTATACGAAACGATATTGCCCTGCGCGCTGGAAAACAGGATTTGCCCACCGGCAAACTGCACACCCAGATTGATATCGCCCTGCACCACATGCAGGGAATCCATCCCGTCCGCCCGCAGCTGAGGAGTATAATGCACAGGTTCGCTGACCTCTGCTTCGGTCACGGCTTCAGCAGGCGTTAAGACATCCACTTCCTCGACCTGCCATACACCCTGCCCGAAGGCCACTTCATGACCTTTTCTGGCCCAGGCGGTATCTTCCTTCAGCAGGAGCGAAACCGTAAGGCTTTCCTCACCGGCATCGGTCACCGGCAGCTCGCTAAGTTCTATCCGCAGTTTTTCACCTGGCTTGACACTGGGCGCAGATTCTGTCTTTTCCCAGATTTTATGGCCGTCCAGCAACAGTTCATAATGCAGGTCATATTCGCTGGCATCCGTGAACAGGCTGATGTTTTCAATGGTCACGGCATCGGCTTCCACCTGCAGATGGAAATTCTGATAGTTGAACTTCACATCCTGCAATTTAGCCGTAAGCTTCCGGTCGGCATATAAAATGCCATCCCCGCTGAAATTATAGTCGCTGGAACGGTCGCCAAAATCGCCGCCATAAGCCAAAAATTCCTTGCCGTAGCGGTCTTTTTTCGCAATGGCCTGGTCGACAAAATCCCAGATAAAGCCGCCCTGATACCGCGGTTCGCGTTCCGTAAGTTCCGTATACTTGTGCATACCACCGTTGCTGTTGCCCATGCTATGCGTGTATTCACAG
Source organism: Selenomonas sp. FC4001 (assembly GCF_000701565.1). Taxonomy (NCBI): domain Bacteria; kingdom Bacillati; phylum Bacillota; class Negativicutes; order Selenomonadales; family Selenomonadaceae; genus Selenomonas; species Selenomonas sp. FC4001. The sequence continues at coordinate 248,539 of NZ_KL370793.1, forward strand.
CAGAGGAACGGCTTTTCGGGGTGCTCTTTCAGGAACTTTTCAATGTCGGCAACCTTGGTATACATCTGGCTTTCCATATCGCTGGTATCGTTATAGCGTCTATCCCAGAAAATGCTTTCATAATGCACGAGGCGGGTGGGGTCGGTCTTGCGGAAATACTCGCTCATGGCGAAAATATCCTTGCCGCCGCAGGACTCATTGCCGCAAGACCAAATGATGATGGCCGCATGGTTCTTGTCGCGTTCGAGCATAGACTTGGCTCTATCTAAGATAACGGCCTGCCATTCATCATGGTCATTGGGAACGGTATGCTCATCACGGGCCAGCACGCCGTTCTTCTGCCAGGTGCCATGGGTCTCAAGATTCGTCTCGTCAATCACATAGAGACCATAGCGGTCACAGAGTTCATAGATATAACTGCTGTTGGGATAATGCGAGCAGCGCAGGGCGTTGATATTCTGCTGCTTCATCGTGATGATATCCTGCTCAAATTCCGCCGGATTCATGGCCCGCCCGCGATAGCAGTCAAACTCATGACGGTTCACACCCTTAAAGACAATGCGCTGACCATTGATTTTCATGAGGCCGTCTTCCAGTTTGAACTCACGGAAGCCCACATTATAGGGAATGACCTCCTGCAGATTGTCCGCGTCATCATAAACAGCCAAAAGGAGTTTATACAGATGCGGATGCTCCGCACTCCACAGCTTGGCCTCCTTCACCGACAGGATAAATTCATCCTCACCTGCAGCCCCGCTGATATCCTCCTCAGCAATAAGCGCCCCTGCTGCATCAAGCAGGCTGACCTTGACCTTCTTGGCATGCGCCCCTGACCAATGGATTTCGCCCGTCAGCTCGCCATCATGGTAATCGTTTACCGGAAGTGCCGTAAGGTGCAAATCCTCCACATGGATGCGCGGCTTCGTATAGATACGCACTTCCCGGAAAATCCCGCCAAAGCGCCAGAAATCCTGATCCTCAATCCAGCTGCCCGAGGAAAAACGGAACACCCGCAGGGCCAGTTTATTCTCGCCCTGCGTCAGATACGGCGTCAGGTCAAAATCCGCCGGCGTAAAGCTGTCCTCACTATAGCCCACGTAATGACCATTTAGATAGACTGCCACGGCCGATTCCACACCAGTCAGCGACAGATACAGATTCTCCCAGCCCTGCGGCAGGCGGAAGCACTTCACATAAGAACCCGTGGGATTGAAATGCTCCGGCACCTGACCGGGAACTACTGCTTCCTGCCCGTCCCAGGGGTAAGTCTGGTTGGTGTACTGCGGGACGCCATAGCCTTCCATCTGGAAATGCGCCGGCACGCGGATGGTATCCCAATCATGGCAGTCAAAGTCCAACTGCTCAAAGCCTGCGGGCGCGAGCTTCGGATTCTTCGCATAATGGAAATGCCACAGTCCGTCCAGACTGCGCACATAAGAAGATTCGCCGCGCGTAAGCTCGGCCATATCGGCATAATAATGGTGGTCGCTATGCGCCGGCAAACGGTTCTCCTGGAAAAATTCGGGGTCAGCCAGGCTGGCCAATGAAAAACTGGACTCTGACATGTGATTTCCTCCTTAATCGCTTATAGTAAACGATTTCTTTTCTGAACTACGCTCATTATACACGCAAAAACAAGATAAAACAAGGGGCTGTGATAAATAAAGCCGCAAAAAACTGCCTGTAAAAATCACAGACAGTTTTTTGCGGCTGCGGTTATGCCCTCTAGCTTCCCATTATCAGCTCTTTTTCTTCATGGCTGACTGGGTGTCATGCTCGGCACTATTTATATCTTTACTCATATCGAAAAAAATGCGCCACTTCCATAAGCGACGCATCTTTTTGGGGACTCAGCCCACCAGTTCATAACCTGCTTCAGTAATGACCTGCGCAAACTCCGTCTGGGGAATCTCCCGTTCAGCTGTTACCTTAGCCGTGCCGGCTTCCAGATTTACATCCACAGACGTAACCCCCGGCATCTTAGACAGCGCATCCGTTACATGCTTCTGGCAGTGTGCACACATCATACCTTCGATTTTCAGTTCTTTTTCCATAGCCATTTTTCTCTCTTCCTTTCTGTCCATTGCTGCTTCTTCTGCATTGTCCAGCGAAGCTGCCGTCACGGCTGCCTCCTGCTCCGGCTTAAAATAGCGCAGACGCAGGGCATTCATGACCACACAGACGCTGGACATACTCATAGCTGCCGCCCCAATCATCGGGGACAGCTTTATGCCAAAGGCGGGGTATAAAATGCCTGCCGCCAACGGTATGCCAATGATATTGTAAATAAAGGCCCAAAAGAGATTTTCCTTGATATTGCGGATTACGGCCTTGGACAGTTTGATGGCACTTACGGCATCCAAGAGATTGCTGCGGATGAGCACCGCATCCGCGCTTTCCATCGCCACATCCGTGCCAGCACCAATGGCAATGCCAATATCAGCCCGGACCAAGGCAGGCGCATCATTGATGCCATCGCCAATCATGGCCACCTTATGGCCCTGCTCCTGCAGCTTTGCAATATGGGCCTCTTTATTAGCTGGGAGCACCCCGGCAATGAATTTCTGCAGGCCTAACCGCTGACTGACCGCCTTAGCAGTGCGCTCGTTGTCACCGGTAAGCATGATGACATCCAGCCCCATAGCGGTAAGTTTGCGGATGGCTTCGACACTGGAAGCCTTTTCCTTATCCGCGGCAGCAATAATACCGGCCAATTCTCCTGCCACGGCAAAGAACAATAAGGACTTGCCTTCAGCCGCCCATTTCGCCACCAGCTCACGATGCGGCGAAATATCAATGCCCTGCTCCAGCATAAAATCTTCACTGCCAGCCAGACAGGGCTTACCCTGAGCCTGCGCCTGCAGGCCACGTCCAACGACCGCCTGAAAGCGTTCTACTTGCAAGTGAGAAATCTCTTTACTCTTTGCATAGGCCAGCACAGCCTCAGCCAACGGGTGTTCGCTTTGCGCCTCCATCCCCGCCGCCAAAGCCAACAATTCCTGCTCCGTTCTCGTAAACGCTGCCACATCCGTCACCACAGGTTTGCCCTCGGTGATGGTGCCGGTCTTATCCATAACCACGGTATCTACACTCTGCGCCACTTCCAATGCTTCCCCGGATTTAATCAGAATGCCATTTTCTGCACCTTTGCCAGTTCCTACCATGATAGCTACAGGTGTTGCCAGCCCTAACGCACAGGGACAGGAGATAACCAGTATGGATATCGCAATGGAAAAGGCAAATTCCACGCTTTCGCCCATGGCCAGCCAGCTGGCACCTGCCACAACGGCCAACAGGATAACCACTGGCACGAAGATGCCGGAAATCTTATCTGCCAGTCGAGCCATCGGCGCCTTGCTGGCGCTAGCTTCATCGACCAGACGGATTATCTGGCTGATGGCCGTATCGCCGCCCACCTTCTCGGCCCGGAAATGGATTGCTCCAGTCTTGTTCAAGGTAGCAGAGGTCACATGAGCACCTGCCGCCTTGAATACCGGCAGGCTTTCTCCTGTAATTGCCGACTCATCCACGCTGGTCTGTCCCGAAAGTACCACGCCATCGGCGGGAATCCGCTCGCCGGGGCGCACGATAATTTCATCCCCCACCTGCAGTTCTGCTGCCGGCACGGATATTTCCCGCCCCTCGCGCAGGATATTGGCCTGCTGCGGCGCCAATTCCATAAGCCTTGACAAAGCCGTTCCTGTTTTGCCCTTGGCTCTGGCCTCCAGATATTTTCCGACGGTAATCAGCGTGACAATCATACCGGCAGACTCAAAATAGAGATTGCGGCTGTATTCTTCCACCAGCGCCCAATCGCCATGTCCCATTCCATAACCAATGCGGAACACGGCAAAGGCGCCAAACAGCGCCGCCGCCATGGAGCCCATCCCCACCAGACTGTCCATGTTAGGCGTGCCCTGCAGGAGATTCCGAAAACCATTGATATAGTATTTCCGGTTCTCATACATAATGGGCAGAATCAACAGAAACTGGGCAAAGGAGAAAGTCAGTGCATTTTCCGCACCGTCAAACCACTCCTTCACCAGTGCCGGAACCGGCAGTCCAAACCAGGCTGCCAGCATCTGATGCATAGCAATATACACAACAGGAATGAGAAAGAACAACGACCACAGTAACCGTTTTTTCAAAGCTGCCGCTTCCCTTTCCAGAGGGGATTCTTCTTTTTTGGGAGCAGCATTTTCCTGTCCCTTGACACTCGCACCATAGCCGGCATTTTCCACCGCAGCGATGATGGCGCCTGCATCCAGTTTTCCTTCGTCATAAGCCAGCTGCATGGAATTGGTCAGCAGATTTACGCTGACATCTGCCGTCCCCTCCAGTTTCGTCACAGCTTTTTCGACTCTGGCCGAACACGCTGAACAGGTCATGCCGGTTATGGTGAATCGTTCTTTTTTCATAAGCCCATCACCTCACCATCTTGCTGAGCAGCATCACGAGTTCATCTACCACCGCATCGTCCCCCTCGCGAATGTCGTGAACCACACAGCCCTTGATATGCTGGGACAAAAGTTCCTTATTAAAAGCTCCCAAAGCCGCCTGAATGGCGCTGACCTGGGTCATGATATCCACACAGTAACGGTCGTCCTCCACCATGCGGCGGATGCCCCGCACCTGTCCTTCAATCCGGTTGAGCCGGGAAACAAGGCTTTTGTATTCCTTGCCCGCCTTATCGCGGTGCTTATGCTTTACCTCTCCACAGCAACAGCAGCCATCTATTCTATCCATAACTCCACCTCCTGGGAATCTTTCTCAAAAACATACCCCTTATGGGTATACATAATATACCCATAAGGGGTATCTGTCAAGCCATAGCTGACAGAAAAAGACGGCGGGAATCAGGATGCTCATCCCAGTTCCCGCCGTCTTTTCTTGATAAAGTTTCGGCATTTATTCGGTTCAAAAATATTCTTAGCTAAGTTTATGTCCCTGCCAGCGCCAGACAAGATAGCTTCCCAGAAAAGCCAGCAGCATTCCCGTCAGCACATCCGAGGGATAATGGACGCCCACATACAAGCGGGAGAAGGCCATCAACAGCGCAAAGACGAACACAGCATAGCGAATGGCTTTACACTCCCGCGACCACAGGAGAATCCAGGCTACGGAAAAGGAAGATACCGTATGGACCGAAGGAAAGGAATACGACTGTGGCGGCTTAACGAGCGGCACAAGTTCTGCTATATCCAGAAAGGGACGGGGACGCATCACGAGATTTTTGATGACTTCTGCAACGCCAACGCAGAGCAGGAAGGAAAGCCCTGCCACCATTCCCAGCTTGCGGGTTTTCGGATAGATGAGCAACAACAGCAGCAAAACCAGCCAAATAAGCCCATTGTCCCCCATAAAAGTAATGGCGCGGATAATGTCCGTCAGCCAGTCGCAGCGTATCGAATCCTGTATAAACAGCAAAATCATCTGGTCTAAAGTCATAGAAACCTCCCGTAATTTCCTAACGCCATTTTCGAAAGTCATTATTATAGCATGAAAGCAGATACATTTCTATGACAAATGTGAAGAAAACCGCGAGAAAAAGCAGCCATCTCAGGCAAAGTAAGTATAGAATCCGGCCCCGCCGTCAACGAACAGGGCCTGCATCTTCCTGTATCATAAAACGCTTATCTAAAGAATTCGCCCCGATAGCAGACGAATCCCCTTGCCCCAAAATTATTTTTATTTATCTATTGATTTTCATTCTCAATGATGCTATATTATATACAGGCTTTCGTTAAAGCTCTCCTAAAATATAATACACAGCAAAGAACCGGACGTACTGCTCATGCGTCCGGTTCTTTGTCTTATCATACAGGAGAAGGACACTCCTGTTCCCTATCAATTTGTGCGGAACTTGTTCACACTTTCTTTCAGGGAATCCGAGAAATTGGACAGCTCCGTACTGGAAGCGGCACATTCCTCCGATACGGCGCTGTTGTCCGTAACCACGCCCAAAATATCCGTGGACAGGGAATTGACGGCTTCCATCTTCACTTGCTGAGCGGCGCTCTGTTCTTTCAGCTTGCGGAAGGCTTCGTCAACCACCTCCGTATTCTGTCCGGTGCTGGCCAGAGAATCAGCAGCGGCATTGACCACCTGCGTGCCTCTGTCAATCGCCGACAGGGCCCGGCTGATGAGCTGCTGAATATTTTGCGTAGAATCCGCAGACTGTTCTGCCAGCTTTCTGACATTTTCAGCTACTACTGCAAAACCACGGCCAGCTTCCCCAGCTCTGGCAGCCTCAATGGAAGCATTCAGCGACAACAGCGCCGTCTGTCCGGTGATTTCATCCAACGTTCCCAATATGGAGCGGATTTCATTGGATGCATCGCTGATTTCCTGCATGGCAGCAACCACATTATTCATCTGTTCCTGCGTTGCCGCAATGCTGTTCTTTGTCTGCATACGAGCCGACAGGGCATTGTCCACCAGCGTATCCACTTTGGCATTTTCTTCTATGGCTTCGCCAATCTTATTCTGCAAATCCTGCACCGTTTCATTCTGGCTCATGGCACCTTCCGCCAGGCTCTGGGAAACCTTGGACACTTCCCCAGCACTAACGGCCACCATGCTGGCCATTTCCCCCATGTTCTGCATCTCCTGACAAAGGGTCTGGCGAATATGGTTGATATTCTGCTGAATCGGTGCGTAATCCCCAATGTACTGCATATCCGTAGTGCTGACCAAATCACCGCCCGCCATGGTATCCAGATTCCTTTCAATATCCTTGACATAACCCAGAATTTCCTGACGCATTTCGTTCAAGAGCTTGTACAAAGCACCAATTTCATCCTGACGGGGATAGCTGAATTTCTGCGACATATGGCCCTGTGCCAGTTGATTGACACTGCCTTCCAATGCAGACAGGGGCTGTACCACCCGGTCTTCAAACGTACTCGTCACCCGCTTGAGCACCAGATAGACTGCGGCAATGAAGGCCAGCAACAAGATATAGAGAATCACCGCCATCACATCCACCATGGTCTGGGCTGCATCCACCATGGCATTGGTCTTGTCAAAATAAGTCTCACTGACTTCCAGCAGGTGGGTTGGATTCTTCGACTGCTGATATTCGGCAATGGCCGGCTTCACTTCGCCCTGCCAATATTTTTCCACCTCATCCCGCTTGGCAGGAAAACTGCCAATATGCATACGGCTGCCCATCCCGGAAAGCAGTCCTTCAATCTTGGCGGTAGTCTTGCTGGCATCCGCTCCTGCTAAAACCTGCTTCACAATACGCTGACTGCCGCCACGCACAACACCGGCATCATTGACCAGTGCCACATAGCTGGTGAACAGGTACAGGCTGAAGCCCACAATGCCCACCACAGCCACCACCATGATAAAAACCCGCTTTAAGAGCTTACGAATCACTCCGGCAATTGTTTCTTGTCCATTCAATTTTCACACTTCCTTTTCATCCAATTTATCCTTATCATCTTATAAAATCCCCATTTTGACATATTATAGCAGGAAAAATCTCACCATGTTGTGACTCATGTTACATGCATGGTGAGATTTCATTGCTGTTTACGAAGCCTTGCTAATCTGTACCGCACATACCTTATACTCTGGTTGTTTGGAACCAGGGTCAAAAGCATCCAAGAGTACCTTGTTAATCAAGCGGTCATCTTCTTTATCGTGGAAGGACACATACACCAGCCCTGACATAGGCTTGCCGCGTCCATTGATTTTCGCCTTGAACTTGCAGGTTGCCCGGCGGGAGGTAATGTTGACCAAGTCGCCATCGCTGATACCTAAACGCTTGGCATCTTCTTCGTTGATTTCCACGTACATCTCCGGTGCCGCGTTTTTGAGTTCCGGCACATTTCCTGTCATGGTGGCGGTGTGCCAATGCTCCAGCATGCGGCCTGTGGTCAGGAAGAAAGGATATTCAGCATCCGGCATCTCCTGTGCATCAATCTGCGGCCGTGCATAGATAACCGCGCGATTGTTCTTCCGGCAGTAGAACTTAATGCCCTCACCCTTTTTCACATAAGGGTCATAGCCTTCGGCGTAGCGGATATAAGTCTCCGGTGAATTGTCATCCGGCACCGGCCAGGTGAACCCGTGACCTTCCCGCAGACGCTTGTAGGACGCCATCTGCATATCCGTGCCTGCCTGACATTTTTGGTATTCTGCCCATACCTCTTCCGGGGTCTTAAAGGGCACCAATTTTTCAAAGCCCATGCGTTTGGCAAAGTCAATGATGGTATCCAAATCCGGCCGAGCTTCTCCTGGCGGGTCCACCGCTTTGGCGATATGGTTGGTACGGCGCTCGCCATTGCCGTAAATGCCTTCCTTTTCCATCCAAAGAGCTGCGGGCAACACCACATCCGCCAGTTCCGAAGTACGGGTGGGATGATAGGTTTCCGACACCACCAGGAAGGTCTTTTCCATGCCGGGACGATAGTAATTGAGATTGGGCAGGGACTGACCAGGATTGGTGGTCATGACCCAAAGGCATTTGAGGTCGCCGGTAACCGCCGCCTTGAACATTTCCAAAGTATGGTATCCCGGCTTAGAGGGCAGCGTTCCCTTGGGTACCCCCCAGATTTCTTCCAATTCGTTGCGATGCTTCTCATTGGCCACAAACCGATGCGCCGGCAGGATATGGGATAGACCACCGGTCTCACGGACACTGCCACAGGCACTGGGCTGCCCTGTAAGTGAGAACGGCGTATTGCCCGGCGTACAAATTTTACCCGTCAGCAGGTGGAGATTATGCACCAGATTGTTGGCCCATACACCGCGGGTCCGCTGATTGAAGCCCATGCACCACATGGACATGGTCTTGCGGTTGGGGTCAGCAAAGAGCCTTGCCACTTCCCGGATAGTTGCCGCCGGAATCCCGCAGGCTGCCTCGACTTTCTCCGGCGCATAATCCTGCAGGAAGGCCTTGTATTCATCATAGGTCAGCTTGTCGCTGGCCCCCTTCATAAATTCCGTATGGTCCGCAATGAATTTCTCATTGGTCAGCCCTTCGGTAACGATGACATAAGCCATGGCATTCATCAGCGCCAAATCACGGCTGGGAATGAAGGGCAGATAATAGTCCGCAATATCAGCCGTACGGGTCTTTCTGGGGTCAGCTACGATAATCTTGACATTTGGGTCGCTGTTCTTCCGGTCAATAATGCGGGAGAACAGTACCGGATGCGCTTCGGCAGAATTAGAACCAATCAGGAAGAAGGTATCTGCCGACTCAATGTCAGCATAAGTACCCATGGGTTCATCAGCGCCGTAGGTAGTCACAAACCCGGCCACTGCACTGGCCATACAAGTACGCGGATTGCCTTCCACATTATTGGTGCCGATACCAGCCCGGAATATCTTCTGCATGGTGTAAGTTTCTTCGGCATAAGTCTGCCCGGAACCATAGAATCCCACAGAATCCGGTCCATACTTCTCAATGGATTCCTTGAACTTCGATACCACCAGATTCATGGCTTCATCCCAGCTGGCCTCCACCAATTTGCCGTCTTTCCGAATCAGCGGATGCAACAGTCTGTCCGGGGTATTCATAATCTTGGGCAGCAAGATGCCTTTAACGCAGAGTCTGCCCTTATTTACCGCACAGTCCGGGTCACCCTTTACGGCCACAATCTTGCCGCCGGTAACCCCTGCCAGCACACCACAACCGGTGCCACAGTAGCGGCAAACACCTTTGACCCATTTTTCCGCATCTTTCTGGTCAACCGGGCCTTTATGGGTATCCCGCTTCGTTCCGCAGCCTGCTGTAAACATGGCCGCTGAAATAGCCATGGCCTTCAAAAAATCTCGTCTGGTAAACTTCATATCCATAATCGACCCTCCTTAAAGCGACCCCATGGCATCCAGATGACAGGTATAGCAGCGTTCACGGCTCGGCAACGTCTTGTTCACAGCGTCATTATGCACAATACCCGTATGGCAGGTAACGCAGTTCATACCGTTCTCAAAATGCTTGGCCGTATGTGGGTCTTTGCGTGGCCCTGCAATTTCTGCATCCTTGATTTTATCCTGATGGCATTGGTAGCAGTTCACCTCATTGGTGTTATGCACCTTAATGGGGTCAGGAATATTGCCTGTCACATGCAGGAACAGTTCCTTGGTGCCCTTCATCTTGGACTGTACCATTCCGGTAAAGCCCGGCTGTTCATGGCAATCCGCACAATCCACATTCTTGTGGTTGGAATGCTTCCAGGTCACATACATAGGGTCCATCTCATGGCAGGTCTCTCCACAAAAAGGGCTCTGATTGGTGGCCTCAATCATGCCGTAAGCCCCTGCAAAGGCGGCGATGCAGACAAAGCCCGCTATGGCTAGATGTTTCAGTTTAATCTTTTTCTCTCCTAAACTCATAGTTCTCCCTCCTCCTTGGTTATCGGCCTATTTCTTCGTTTTCCCTTTTAACGTATACCCAATTGCTCCTTCTTGGCAAACATCTATGCAATCACCGCAATTTGTGCAGAGCATAGAATCTTCCCACTTGCCTCTCTCAGGAGCCGTTCCCATGGAACATACGACTGCACACTTGCCGCAATGGGTGCATTTTGACGCATCCACCTGCACGGCCAGCAGCCTCCTGCTGCCTAACACCCCGTAAAGCGCGCCTAACGGGCATAACGTACGGCACCAAATTTTCTGCCCCCAAAGAAAGGCTGCACCTACGACAAAAAGCAACAGCACCATTTCCAGTCCCACGCCAAAGAGCAGCATCCGCATCAAGGCAAAAACGGGTGACACCGTATTAAAAACCGGCAATGCCGTAACGAGCGACAATATCAGCGTAATTCCCAAAGCCGCTAAAGGATATTTCTTTTCCTGCAACGGCTTCTTTTTCTTCACCGGAATCAGCTCTAAGAGAAAATTCAGCGGACAGACAAAGCTGCAAAACAATCTACCGCCCAGCACGGCTGCCACGGTCAAAGGCAGTGCCGATACCATCAGCGGCATCAAAAGGCTCCTGCCCGCCAGTGTAATTTCCAGTGCCGTCAAAGGGTCAGTCAGGGCCACCCCCAGCAAATCCGCCGAAATGTATGTACCATACCAAAAAAGGTCCACATACCAGATAGGCAGGAGTAGTACAATAATAAAGAAGATTTGGATAATTTTGCGAATTACTTTTACTGTCATCTTCATCCTGCCCCCCTTATTCTTTTCTCGGCTTCACGGTTGCCGCCTTTTGCGGGCTGGCAATGCAAACGTATTCGCAACGCCCGCAACCGGTACAATAATCCGGGTCCACCGTGGGGTACTTATAATTCTCCAGCTTTATGGCTTTGTCATAAAACGGACAATTCGCATGACATACCCGGCAATCTTCCCCTTTTCTGGCCAGGCAGATATCTTTGTCAATCTCTGCCAGCCCCATGCGTACCTTTTCCTTGGCGACAGGCTTCAAGGCGCCTGTCGTGCAGACCTCCGTACATTTCATGCAGAGGTCACAGTAGCCTTCCACAGGCACGATATAGGGGGTACCAATGGCCAGCCCCTGTTCCCCATGCGCTATCTTGATGCAGCCCAACGGACAGACTTCCGCACATTTCCCACAACGGGCACAAGTTGCCAGAAACAGTTCTTCAGGTTCAGCTCCCGGGGGACGAATCAAGCCTGTTTCTGCCTTTCCTGATTTGCTGTTTTCCAGAAAAAGCCCCAACAGACCGCCGCCCAGCAGCATCTTGATAAGAGACCGCCTTTCCATAAACGCCCTCCTTTATGTGATTTTTGTCACCATTACTATTATTATATCTGATTTAACCACCTGCTTATGTTGCCAGAGTCACCAGCCGCAAACTATTTTTCTAACGCCATGGCTTCATCTTCTGTTGTGATATAACTGGGATATACCCCCAGCACCCCTTCCATGCCTTCCATCTCCAAGCATTGCTTGTGCAGCTCATTGATATCAGCACTCTCCACCAGTACAATCAGTTCCCCGCTCGGTGCCTTACTCTCCACGCTGACACCTGGAATCTTCGTCAAACTCATGCGCAGATTTTCCTCCGCACCATTCTTCATTTTCAATAAAACACTTCCCATGGCCATAAACAATCATCCCTTCACTTATTATTGCAAAAATAGTCAAACTCTTTCTCCCATTCTATGCTATTTCCCATCATTTGTCACGCGGAAAAATTCACCGCCCCTGAGCACCAACCACAAGAGCGGTCACATTCTGCTGGAATATGCCGTCAAAAATGGCCCAGCAAATCCTAAAACGAAAACCGCTGACTCGTTGTGAGCCAGCGGTTTCTTTTGTCAGGCGTGACGCTTATCGGTTGTTTTGCTGATTGCCCCAGTAGCAGCCACCATGTCCCCCACGGTGACGACGGCCGCAGTAATAGCCATCATCTGACTGGCTCCCATCTGCCTGCCAGCAGTAGCCGGGACGATAATTATCGGAACCTGTGCCCGTTTCTGCGGCCATGGCAGGCACAGCACTGGCGATAATCAAACCGGCAGCAAGGGATGCAAATATCTTTTTCATCATGAAAACCTCCTACATAACTCTGCTTGTTGATGCTTTCATTATGCCATACATTTGTGACGAAAATGTTACGATTTTAGAAAAAAATATTTTTTGCCGCAGGGGATTTTTTCTGCTAAACTGTAGGCAATCACGAGGAGGGATGTACATGACACGGCTTTTGATTGCAGATGACAATGCTGCCATCCGGGAGATACTAAGCATCGCCGCTAACGCGGCAGGTTTTGATACCGTTCTGGCCATTGACGGCGAGGACGCCTGGCAGAAATTTTCCAGTGGAGATATTGACCTGATTCTGTTGGATGTAATGCTGCCCAAAATGGACGGCTTTGCCCTGTGCCGCAAAATTCGTCAGGAATCGGCGGTGCCCATCATCATGATAACCGCCCGCGGTGACGATTATGACCGCATCATGGGGCTGGATTTAGGCGCCGACGATTATGTGGTCAAGCCCTTTTCCACCGCCGAGGTCATGGCCCGGGTCAAGGCCGTGCTGCGGCGCTGGCAGAAGGACGCGCCCGCTGGCGATAATCTTACCTGCGGCAATCTTTGCCTGCATGAACAGCAGGGACGAGTAGAGATTGAAGGTTCCCCCCTGCCCCTCACCCACAAGGAATACGACCTGCTGCATTTATTTCTGACCCATCCGCAGCAGATTTTTTCCCGGGAACAGCTGCTGGATTTACTCTGGGGTTATGACTACAGCGGCGACACCCGCACCGTGGACACCCATATCCGCCGCCTGCGGGCCAAGCTGGATAAAGCAGGACTTGAGGGCGGCAGCATAGCCACTGTCTGGGGCCGCGGCTATCGCTGGGAACTTGGAGGCAGCAAGCCATGAAACAATCCCTGCTCAAGAAAATGCTGCTGTATTTTTCCGCGGTGCTATTGCTTTTTTCCTTGCTAATGGGCATTGTCTTTTCCCTGCTATTTGCCCGGCACAGCCAGGAAATCCATCAGGAGGAAATGCAAAAGCGTGCTTTGGCGCTAGCGGCGGCGATTCCTGCCATGGAAGAAGCCACGAAAATTTTGCAGGCCGAAGATGACAGCTCCGCCAATACCAGCAGGCCGGCCGTAAATTTCTCCGGCAGAGGCCACAGACGTCATGGCTCCATGATGCAGCAAGGGCAGGGCTGGTGCCGCAGACAGTACAGTGAACCAGACAATAACGCAACGGCTTTTTTCCAACAACTCAACGAACTCGGCGAAGGCGAGGTCTGGCTGGTATCAGCGGGCAGCCGTATGATTCGTTCTTACGGCGCTGAAAATAAAGATATCCTGACCGACCTGCCGCCGGAAGCCGAAGAACTCATTGCCGAAGTGCTGCAGGGTCAGGCCGTTCATAGCCGGGCCTTTTCCCCGCTTCTCGGAACTCCCGCCATAACCGTTGCGGCGCCCATCTACCAAAACGGCCGAATAAGCGGCGCTGTGCTATTGCATCACTCCCTGAAAAATATGGAAGCCAGTCAATGGCAGGGCATACGCCTTTTGGCTCTTTCCCTGCTGCTGGCGCTATTGCTCACAGCCGTGCTGGCTGCGATTCTGGCCAGACACTTCACCCGTCCTCTGCTAAAAATGCAGCAGACGGCCCGCGCCTTTGCCAGCGGAGATTTGACAGCCCGCACGGGCATCCATCAGCAGGACGAGATTGGTCAACTGGCCGCCGACCTCGATACGCTAGGCGCGGAACTGGAACAATCCCGTACCGAGCGGCAGGATTTTCTGACTGCCATTTCCCATGAACTGCGCACGCCGCTGACCGTTTTGCGGGGAACCCTCGAACTTCTCTGGCAGGATTTAACGTCCACACCAGAGCAAAAAAGCCGCTGCCAAGAGCAGGCCATGAGCAGTCTGACCACTTTGGAACGGCTGGTGGGGGATTTATTGGAGCTCACGCGGCTGCAAAATCCCGGTTTTACTCTGCAAAAGGAAACACTTGATATCACCGAGGCTTTTCAAGATGCCGTGCGGCAAATGCAGATTATGGCAGCAGCCAAGCAGATTAAAATCGTCACGGAATTCCACCAGCCCCAGATTATCGAGGGCGACTATGGGCGTCTGCGGCAGCTGCTCGTCATTTTGCTGGATAACGCCGTAAAATTTTCTCCTGAAGAAACTTCCATCATCGTTGCGCAGGAAATCACGCCCCAAGGCTGGCAGTTCAGCGTAACCGACCAGGGCTGCGGTATCCCACCGGAGGAACTTCCCCATATCTTTGCTAAATTCCGCAGCAGCCGGGGACAGGCAAACCGGCAGGGCACCGGCCTGGGCCTGGCCATCGCGCAGGAGATTGCCCAGCGCCACGGGCTACAGCTGGCCTGTGAAAGCCAAATCGGCCAGGGCAGCAAGTTCATCATCATCGCGGAATAAGAAAAATCTGCAAGCACCAAAACGCTTGCAGATTTTTTTATTGCTTATTTTCACTATACTTTTTTGCTTCTTCGCGCTGCTTCTTCCGCTGATGATAAAGCTCATGGCGTTTTCTTGCTGCCTCAAAAGCTGCTTTTTGCTCTTCCGTTTCCAGCTCCAGTGGTGGAACAGTCATGGGCCGACCATTTCGGTCCAAAGCCACCATGGTAAAATATGCAGACAGGGCATGCTGCGGCCCCTGATCTGCCTCCAAAACTTCTACTTCTACGTTGACAGCCACTTCCATGGAGGTATGGCCTACATAGATGACTTCAGCGGTACAGGTTACCAAATCGCCAATAAGAATCGGCGTATGGAATTCCAGTTCATCCACCCGGGCGGTGACCACATTGGAACGGCTGTACTTGCGCGCCGCCGCATAAGCCGTGGAATCCATCATCTTCATCAATTCACCGCCATGAACATTGCCATTGGGATTGGTCTGGCTGGGCATCATAACTTCGCTCAAATAAATCTTCGTTGACATAAGGCCTCCATTCTTTTATCTCACATAATGTTATCTACTATTGTAACAAATTTGTTTCCATTCACAGTAACATTTATGACAATTTAACTTTTCTTGTGATTATATCAGTTTGGTTATGCAATTGTATGTGAGTAAATTACAAAGCACTGTTGCCGAGACAATGTCCTTATTTTTGACATGTCAATTTTTCAGTTTACATTTTCAGCATATGGAGGAATCAAGCCCGGCAAAGAGCGTACTCATGGGGGCGGGGAATCGCCAGCGTAAACTTTGTCTGGAAAAGGATACCAGCAATCAGCTGATTGCGCAACGTATAGTAAACCTCCGCCTTACCACCGGCCTTTATCCAATAATCCCCATGCACATCAAAGCGCTGCTCCCAGCTAAAATGGTCTTCGCTCTTATCCGTAACGATATTAACGCCATCACAGGGCATGCCATTCAAGGTACAGTCCTCAATACGCTTGTAACACTGTTCGGCCGAGCTGTCTGCAGCAGCTGCCTGTTCCTCCCCAAGCCCATAGGCGATGGCCTTCAATTCTTCCAGCCGCTCTTCGTGACCAGTCAAAATTTTGACTGTCAACTCTGCATAGCGTTTTTCCACGCTTTCAATGCGGGCACTGATCCAGCCATGAATATTGGCCTCATCAATGATTTCCTCCAACGGGCGGTTCTCATCATCCACAAAACTCATGGCCGAATCCAACCAGCCTGACTGCTCGCCTTTGACGGCAACGCGCCGCAACAGTTCCTCCTGCATTCTGATTTTATCATACATCCAATAATGAATCGGTCCTAAAAATGCACTCATACTATTACCTCCAATTATCGTTAATGTAATCAATATACCGAAAGAACAAGTAAAAGGCTGTAAAAAATGTTACAGGGCTACGAATTCAGCAGTAAATCCCGCAGGACTTCATTGTGGGAGCGGCGCTTTCGCGTAGCCGTTCCGAGCAGGCAAACCGAATGGTATTTGCCGTACCTTTCCTTGAAATGTGCAACGCCATCCCGCTTGCGGATGATTTTCTCGTACTCACGGGCATAATCTTCCCAAGGCATATGGTATTTGGTATATAAATCCAACAGTTCCCTGTCAGGCGCAAATACCACATCATGAATATAGTCCGCACCGGTAAGCTGCGGTACAAAGAACGCCAAATCCTTCTTTTTCGTAAAACCACAAAGCTGCGAGGTATTCCCCTGCCGTACATCCAGCATTAAGTCCGCCTTGTTCCGCACTAAAGTCTGGAAAAAATCTGCCGCCGAAGTCTCATAAGCACTCAATAGAAAAATTTTTTGCCCTACTTCCAAACAACGTTCCACAAAAATCACCTGCCATACTAATTTTCGCTTTCAGTATAGCAGGTGATAACCAATGCTTATGTAATTTTTCTTACGGAAGGCCACTTTTATTTATTTGACATATGTCTAAAATATGTTATAATTTCATTAAGACATATGTCAAAAATCATGGAGGTTAGAGAATGAGCAGGCCATTGAAGAAACGGCGTGTCTGTGCCCTGCCGATTAGTTCCTGCTTTAAGCCGGAAATTGACACAGAGCATCCACCCGTATACATTTCTCTGGAAGAATATGAATGCATTCGTCTCATGGATTATGAAGGCATGGGACAGGAGGAATGTGCCCAAAGCATGGGCGTTGCCCGTACAACCGTACAGGCACTCTATGCGGCAGCCCGCAAGCGGATTGCCGGCTGCCTGGTCGAAGCCCGCCCGCTAATCATTACCGGCGGTAACTTCGAATTGTGCCCCGCTTGTCAGCATAGCCGCCATCCCGTGAGATTCACCAGACAGAAAGGAAGTAACACCATTATGAAAATTGCTGTAACCTATGAAAATGGCCTTATCTTTCAGCACTTTGGCCATACCAGCCAGTTCAAAATCTATACCGTAGAAAACAATCAGGTACAGGATTCCCATATTCTGGACAGCAACGGTGCCGGTCATGGCGCTTTGGCCACACTGCTGCAGGATGAAAAAATCGATACCCTCATCTGTGGCGGTATCGGTGGCGGTGCCCAGAACGCACTGGCTCAGGCCGGTATAACCCTCTAT
Organism: Selenomonas sp. FC4001; assembly: GCF_000701565.1. NCBI lineage: Bacteria > Bacillati > Bacillota > Negativicutes > Selenomonadales > Selenomonadaceae > Selenomonas > Selenomonas sp. FC4001. The sequence goes on from NZ_KL370793.1 coordinate 265,994, forward strand.
GGCGGTGTACAGGGTGAAGCCGATAAAGCCGTGAGTGATTTCCTGGCCGGCAACCTTGCCTATGACCCGGCTGTACATTGCAACCATCATGGCCATGGCGAAAACCATACCTGCGGCAGCCACGGCTGCGGCGGTCATCACGCATAAACCGATAAAAATAAATCACCTGCTATCCAATGGTTCGTCATTGGTATAGCAGGTGATTTTATTTGCTTATTTAGCTTATTTAGCTTTCTTGTTTTTTTCTGCTTTGGCCGCTGCCGTGTCATACCATTCCTGCACAACAGACAATGCCTCAGCATGCTCTTCTACCGGCGTGGCCTTGTAAAGATTACTCTGCTGGCCCTCGCGTTTTTCGAGCACATAGGTTGTCCCTTTGCGCTGGAAGAAGTACAGCTCTGTTTTATCCCTTGGAATCGTCAGTTTTACATAATCGCCTTTAAGCGTCGTATCGCCCTTGACCATCTCATAGGTATTGCCATAGAGAAGTTTTTCGCCAAAAGGCAGCGACCAGACACCCTCCCCGGAACAATCTGCCGCAGACTTCTTCCCCAGCGAATATTTCGTTCCTGACCGGTAACTGAGGTTGGCCAGACAGATGCCAATATTGCTATTGTCAGCAGTCAGCGGCGAAAGCCCCGGATTATCCTTCAGGAAATTCTTCCGCACATCAGACCAGGCCCAGGCAGACAGCTTGCTCCACTGCTCCTGGTCCCGCTTCATGGCTTCTGGCGTCTCCCGCATATAACGCACATCCGTGGGATGCTCGAAAATGAAATAGCCGCCTTTATCATCCCGGGCAAAGAGCGTTCTACCCGACATATCTCCACAAAGCATCTGCTTGAGCTCGGCTTTATTCACCTTGCTGATGGCAAAGAGCCAGCCCGCTCCGGAACATTCTCCGGCCGCCTTGTGGGACGCTTCTATTGAAGCTTTTTCTGCAACGGAAAAGAGCCGCTTGCCATCCTGGAATTTTGTCTGCGTCAGCACAAGCTTGGCATATTTTTGCGGCAGGCACAGGCGGTACTCTGCATGTTCAAACACGCGGGGTACCGGATAGAACTGCACAGTTTCTGCAGTTGCCTTGACCGCGGCCTCGCAGCCTCCCCATGAGCCCATTAAAACACAGGCTGCCAAAGATGCTGCTGTGGCCATTTTGCCATATTTCATCTGTCCTCATCCTTTCCATAAAATAACCCATAAGCATCTATATCGGTTATTCTACAAAGGATGTTTTTTCCCTACCACTTTTTTAACGGCCGAAAATAGTTTCAGGTTAGAGCGCCGGACGGACTTCGCCAAACACTTCTTTATGTTCGTTGATTTTCTCCTGCCCGCCGAATACGCAAATCACATTCTGTTCCATGCAGTCTTTGACCATATCTGCCAGCTTCTGCACATCCTTCTGCCGGGTATCGAGGATTTCATCCCGGGACTTCTGACGGTCCGCTTCGGTAATGCCTCGCAGCCAGCAGGTAGCCGCGGCACTGCCCTTCATCTGGGGCGTCAACGGCGTATCGATATTGCTCATGGTACCGATGATGTACTTATCCATCTCCCGCTCAGAAGCTGCAAAATTTCTGAGGTAATCCGCTGTGCCGTCAAACACCGCGAGCGTCTCCGTCAAATTTGGGTCGCGATAGGAACCGAAATACATCATGCCATTGCGGTTGAAGCTCGTGAACGCGCCATAGGCACCTCCCTGCACGCGGATTTTCGTCCAGAAGTAATCGTAGCGTAGAATGGTTTCCAGCACATGCATGGTCCCCGTGAACGCATGGCCCAGTTTCAGGAAGTTCGCACCCTTGCCGACATACTGCACGCGACTGGAGGAAGTCAAGCCTTCATTCTTAGCCTGCAAATCCCAATGGTATTCCTGCGCCGGGTAGGTTTCCGTCCCCAGTTTCTGCTGGAACTTGTCAAATTCAGCTGCAAATTCATCATAATGGGCAGCCCTGTCCGTCACGCTGACAATGAGATTGTTGCGGGTAAAGAGTTTTTTTGCCAGCTCGCTGAGCTTGGCGCTGATGGCCGGAAGATTGGCGGGGAAGTCAGAGAGCAGTCCCTTGATAAAGGGATAGAAGGGCAGGCCGCCTTCGTCAGCATAGCGGCCGGCAGGAGTCAAATAACCGGCCAGACGGGCGCTGACCACCTGATGGGCACTGCGCTGAAGATTCAGCTCAATGGTGGCCTGTTCCTGTTCCAACAGCTCCCGCATGCGCTTTTCGTCGCTGAATTTGCTGCTCATGAGGATTTCCTGCAGCAGTTCCAACAGCTGCGGCAGTTTTTCCCGCAGGACCTTGGCCTTTACCTTGAACTTCGGCGTGGAAGAATCCGGCTCATTCATCTTCGTATAAGTAACCATATCGTAGGTGATGCCGCCGGTATGGAGATTCTTGCGATTGGCCAGTTCCCCATAGGTGCTCGTTTCCGTGTCCACATTGCCGATAAGCTCACTCAACAGGAAAGCATAGGGAATATCTTCCTGCGCCACCACCTGCGCGTCAAAGAGCACACTCAAATAGGTGATACCGCTGGTTTCCACATCGCTGAACAGAATCTTCGTCCCGTTCAAATCCTTTTCTTCGAGAGGCAGCTCATAGGCCTTGCGGCGGATATCGCTAAGCTTTAGCAGCGGAATCGTCTTTAAGGCCTCTTCCGTGTCCTCACTCTGCTGACGTTCCTTCAGGGCCTTGTTGTCAGCAATCAGCTGCTGAATTTCGGCCGGACTCAGTTTTGCCTTGCAGGCGGCCAGTTCTTCCACCTGCTTCTGCTCACGCTCTGCCGCCATGGTCTTGGACGGGGCCATGGTGATGAGCGCTGCGTGATTGTTGTTCAGGAAGTAACGGCGGATGAGTTCTTCAAAATAGCCATTATCTAGGCCGTCCTTCATGGCCTTAATGGCCTCTTCATAGCCAAGTACACTTTCCGGTGCGCCGTCATAGAGCCAAGTCTTCATCACGCGAATGCCATAGATAAGGCCCTTGGGCGCAGAACCGAAGTCGGATTCGCGCAAGCGGAATTCGAGCAGGTTAATGGACGCTTCCAGGAGCGTGCGGTCAATGCCCTTATCGGCCAGCTGCTGCAGGGTATCCTGCACAATGCTGTAGAATTTATCGACCCGGTCGGCCTCGGAATTGCTGATGACAATGCTGAAGAAAGGCTGCAGCATATCATCCTCGAAGGAAGAATCCACATCCTTGCCCAGCTGGGCATCAATCAGCGCCTTGCGCAAAGGAGCCGCCGGCGTTCTGAGCAGGGCATGCTCTAAGATTTCCAAGCCCATCATATCGACGGGATTCAAAGATTCCCCCGTGACCCAGTTCAGGGACAGGAAGGTCTTTTCTGCCGTGTCCTCATCCGGGCTGGCCGGATATTCCAGCGCCTGACGCTGCAAGCCGGCAAAAGGTGCCTGCTTTTCGATATGGGAGTCAATGGCAATGCGGTCAAAATGGGACAGATATTCCTCGTCCAGATAAGCCAGCTTTTCTTCAATATCCATATCACCATAGAGATAGATATAGCTGTTGCTGGGATGGTAGTAACGCTGATGGAAGTTCTTGAACATCTCATAGGTCAGCTGCGGAATGGCCTCGGGGTCACCGCCGGATTCATAGCCATAGGTCGTATCCGGATAGAGCGCAGCCATAATGCGGCTTTCAAGCAAATCATCCGGTGCCGACAGCGCACCCTTCATTTCATTATAAACGACACCACTATATACCAGCGGCGCATCAGCGCTGTCAATCTCGTAATGCCAGCCCTCCTGCATCAGAATCTGCGGGTTTTCCAGCATGGCCGGATAGAATACTGCATCGAGGTATACATCCATAAGGTTCTGGAAGTCCTTGTCGTTGCGGCTGGCCACCGGATACATGGTCTTATCGGGATAGGTCATGGCATTGAGGAACGTATTTAAGGAACCCTTCACGAGTTCCACAAACGGTTCCTTCAAGGGATACTTGCGGCTGCCGCAGAGCGTGGAATGTTCCACAATATGGGCCACGCCTGTATCGTCAAAGGGCGGCGTGCGGAAGCTGATGGAAAACACCTTGTTATCATCATCATTCTGCAGGAAGAACAGGCGGGCACCGCTCTTTTCGTGCTCCATGGTCCAGGCAATGGAGCTGGTCTCCTTGCTTTCGCTGCGATTTATAATCTTAAATCCATGAATATGGTCATTCACCTTCACAAAATCACTCCTGTAATTGGCATCAAAATCTACTATTAAACAACATAATATTATATCACTGTGTGAGCATGCTCTCAAGTTCCTCACGGGTAACGGCATAGGTACCCAAGCGGGTCACTACGCGGCTGGCAGCCAGATTGGCCATATAAGCGCCCAAGGCTGGCGGCAGCCCGCCGGCCAGTGCCATGCCAAAGACAGCCGTCACCGCATCCGTTGCCCCCAATACATCAAAGAGTTCCTGGGCGGTCGTGGGAATATGCACCGTTTCATTTTCCCGTACCAGCACCATGCCTTTCTGCGAGCGGGTGGCAATGATGTTCTTGATATGGAACTTGCGCATGAGATAATGGCAGGCCTTCTCCACGGCGGCATCCTCGTTTTCAATGGGCTGCAACAGGGCATTGTTAATGCGCTTGAGATTGGCCACCACATAATCGGCATTGCGGTAGTTTCCCCAGCAGGCAGAGCTTAAATCCACCACCACCGGCACCCCATGATTATGGCACTTTTCGATAATCCAGCTGCAGGATGCATCGGTGCAGGCGCCGTTCGCATGGTCGGAGATGATAACGCAGTCCAGACTTTCGCTTAATTTCTCCCCGATATACTGCTCGAAGCGGGCCATATCCTGCAGCTCGACCGCCTGATTCGCCTCGAAGTCCAGACGGAACATCTGCTGATTATTGCTGACGATACGCACCTTGGTCGTCGTGGGACGGCTCGTGTAGATAAGGCCGCTGGCATCGATGCCATAGTGCGCAAATTTTTCCACCAGACTCTCGCAGTGGGAGTCCTTGCCCACGAAGCCGGCAATGCTGACCTTGCAGCCGAGCACCGCCAAACTGTAAGCGATGTTGGCGCTGCCGCCCAGCTTTTCCGATGATGAGTGCACCCGCGTGACGGGCACAGGTGCCTCGCCGGATATACGGGTAACCTCCCCATAGTAATACTTATCCAGCATGATATCTCCGACCACCAGCACCTTGCACTGGCTCGGTTTCGTGGCCAAAAATTCCCGTAATCGCTGCCCTTCCATACTGCCGCCTCCTTATATTCTGTAACATATTCATACATTCGCGGTGAAATAGGAAAATCCTCCTATACAACTTTACACTTATCTACTATCAAAAGACAGAGATTCATGCTATAATGATAGACAAGCAGTTATTATACATAAACAGATAGGAGATGTTGCGCTATGATGGCTTTGAACTTTCAAGCCGCCAAGCATAAGAAAATGTTGATGGAACGCACGAAAAATTGCACTGTGCGCTTAGGCGATGTCAGCCAGCTTTATCCCGAGGGTTCCATTGTCTGGATTACCACCGGTGTCAAAGGCGAGCCCAAGCACAAACTCTATCCGGCTTATCTCGACAAAGTCCGGGTAAAGACCATGGGCACCCTTACCTCCAATGATTTGGGCCATCAAAATCCCGAAATCAACTCCCAGGAGGAACTGGTAGCGGATTTTGAAAAAATTTATAAGCGCCGGATTCTTATGGAAGACACGGTAACCGTCATTTACTTCACCGAAGTCCACGAAGATTTGTAATAAAAATACGCTTGCTCACGAGCAAGCGTATTTTTGTGTCTAAAAGTCAGTGCTTGGCGCTATGGCAACCGGAACAGCCGCAACCGCAGCCGGAGCTTTCATTGCCACAGCAGTCATTGTGCCCCGTGCGGAAGTTGTTGTACACATGCCGCAGGGCGAAGAACAGGGCAACCGCCAGGATTGCTCCTACCACATAAGTTGCCATAAGGATTCCTCCAATCAGAAGCCCAGGAGGCGGCCAATCTGGTAAACCAGCAGGGATACTACCCAGGCAATCACAAACATGTAAACAGCGGAGAAGCCCATCCACTTCCAGCCGCCAGCTTCTTTCTTAATCGTACCCAGAGCCGTTACGCAAGGCGTGTAGAGCTGGGAGAAAATCATGAAGGCGAAGGCGGACAGAGCCGTAAAGCTCGTTGCCATGCCCGTCTGCAGCAGAGTGCCAGCCGTTTCCACAGCTTCTTCCGCTTCCGTGGACACATCAGCAGCACCATAGAGAACACCGATGGTTGCTACCACAGTTTCCTTAGCCATGATACCGGAGAGCAGAGCAGCACCGGCTTCCCAGGTGGCAAAACCATGGAAGACAAAGAGCGTGCTCATCCAGTTGCCCAGCGTTGCCAGGATGGATTCGTTGATTTCGCAGGGGCCTTCGAAGTTGTAGTTAGACATTACCCAGAGAAGAACGGATGCGGCAAAGATAATGGTACCGGCTTTAATGAGGTAGCCCTTGCCCTTGTCCCAGGTTTCCAGGAGAACCATCTTCATATCCGGCATACGATACGGCGGAAGTTCGAGCAGGAACGTGGAACCGCCATCCTTAAACACGGAGCTGCCGAGGATTTTGGCAGCAACAATCGCCATGACTACACCGATGATGTACATCGCAAATACCACATTCGCAGCATTATCCGGGAAGAACATGGCAGCAAACAGCGCCATAATCGGCAGTTTTGCACCACAGGTCAAAAACGGTGTAACCATGATGGAAACCATGCGGTCTTTTTCCGAATCCAAAGCGCGCGCACCCATAACGGCAGGCACAGCGCAGCCAAAGCCCATCATCAGCGGCATAACGCCTTTACCCGTGAGGCCGCAGCGGCGCATAATCGGGTCCATGATGAAGGCGATACGGGCCATATAACCCGTGCCATCGAGGAAGGACAGGCAGAAGAACAGCACGAAAATCAGCGGTACAAAGGTCAGCACGGCACCCACACCGGCGATAACGCCATCGCAAACGAGGGATACCATCCAGTCAGCCACACCAGCTGCTTCCAGAGATTCCTTGGCAAAGTCGAGGAAATCTTCATTGATGGCTGCATCCAAAGCATCGGCAATGGGCTGGCCAATCCATTCAAAGGTGATGTTGAACACCGCATACATGATGCCGAGGAAAATCGGCAGCGCCAGAATGCCATTAGCCAGGAACTTATCCATCTTCTCAGACATATCCGAGCCGACGCTGTTAACGGTAACGGCATCAGCCATAACCGTATCAATCAAAGCATAACGGGCTTCGATGATTTCTTCGTTCTTCTGGTCATCGCTCTTGCTGCTGGCTTTGATTTCCTGCACCTTGGCGATATGGGCTTTGACCCTATCGCTGGGCTCGTAGTTGTCCATCACCGTGCTGGTGAACACATCCAGCAGTTTCTTGGTGCTCTTGCTGCTGCGGCCAATGCTTTCCACCACGGGCATGCCGAAGGCATCTTCCATCTTACGGCAGTCCACCTTGATGCCGCGGCGTTCCGCATCATCTTTCATGTTGAGGTCGATGAGCACAGGAATCCCCTGCTCCAACAGCTGCACCGTCAGGAACAAATTACGCTCGAGGTTGGAGCTGTCCACCACATCCACCACAAGGTCAAGTTTATTGTTCAGAAGATAGTCGATAACGATTTTTTCTTCCGGAGAACGGGCATTGATGCTGTAGGTACCCGGCAGGTCCACAATGGAAATGGCTCTATCGTTATGACGGGTATAACCGACCTTCTTATCGACCGTAACCCCTGGCCAGTTACCGATTTTCTGACGGGCGCCAGTGAGTTCGTTGAAAATCGTGGATTTACCGACGTTTGGATTGCCGGTAAGTGCTACTGCTAATGTTGACATTGTATTCACTACATCTCCTCTATCCATTTTGTCAATCTCCATGACGATTAATTTACCTGCTGCACCTGAACTTTGGCTGCATCATCACGACGCAGAGCCAGATTGTAGGAACGAACACCAATCGCAATCGGGTCGCCTAAGGGTGCACTGCGGAGTACCTTTACCTTGGTACCAGGAGTGAGGCCCATAGTCATCAGTCTTTCCTTGAGGTCGGAATCGCCAATCTGCTGAATCTTCAGCGTCATGCCGGTCTTACCGTCTTTCAATGTCAAAATCAACGCCTCCTAATGAGTTCTCGAATAATAATGATAATGAGATTATTTCTACTTAAGTTATGATAACGCATATCAATCACATTTGTCAAGGATTCTCATTTACAAATGAAAAATATTATCTTTAGCAAATTTTATGACAACTTATCGAGGCAAAAAAATTGACAAGTCAAATTTGACTTGTCAATCTGCATGCTATTTCACAAGCTCAATCGGCGACAACACCGTCTTGCCCTGACTGTTGGTGAAAATGTCCGCCCGGACGCCGAAGGTTTCCGCCAGACGCTGAACGGTCATTACCTCCCGGGGCATTCCCTGGGCTTTCAAGCATCCATCCTTCACAATCATGATTTCATCGGCGTATTGCAAAGCATGGTTGATATCGTGAAGCACCATGATAATGGTCATCCTGTACTCGCTATTAAGGCGCGCCACAATATCCATAACCTCCAGCTGATGCGCAATGTCAAGATAAGTGGTCGGCTCGTCGAGCAGCAAAATCTCCGGCTGCTGTGCCAGCACCATGGCCAGAAACACTCGCTGCCGTTCACCGCCGGAGAGTGTCTGCACCTGACGCTGCGAGAGCGCCTGCACATGCGTAGCCTGCATAGCCCACTCCACCACTTCCCGGTCGGTTTTGGCATCCCGGGAAAAGAGACTGCGATAGGGAAAGCGGCCGTAATCCACCAGCTGCTGTACCGTGGTGTCAGGAGGCGCTGCCGCCCCCTGCGGCAGAATGCCGATTCGCTTGGCGATTTCCTTGCGCCCCAGCTCACGGATTTCCTGTCCGTCCAGCAGAACTTCGCCCGCGTAATCCGTATTGATGGCCGCCAGCGCCTTGAGGAGCGTAGACTTACCTGCGCCGTTGGGGCCGATAATGGCCGTACGCCGCCCCGCAGAAAAAGAAGCTGTGATGCCATGAAGGATTTCCTTGCCGTCAATGGCCACTTTTAAGTTGGCTGTTTTCAATTCCATCCTCAAAGCTCCCTTCTCAGCAGATACAGGAAAAAGGGCGCGCCCAGCACGGCCATGATGATGCCCACGGGCAGTTCCACCGGCGCCACAATGGTGCGGGCAATGGTATCACAGAATGTCACCGTTCCTGCACCGAGCAAAAGTGTAGCCGGCAGTAATACGCGATAGTCCGAGCCCACCAAAAGACGTGCCGTATGCGGAACAATCAAGCCCACAAAGCCTAAAAGCCCCACCACGGACACAGCACTGGCTGCAAGCAGTGCCGCCAAAGCCGAGAGCATGATGCGCGTTAAACCCACACGCAGCCCGAGCCCTTTGGCCAGTTCATCCCCTAACTGCAAGATGTTCAGATGACGCGCGGCCAAAAGTGCCAATACTGCACAGATAAGCGTATAGGGCCAGAGCATTTCCACCTGTGGCCAGCTGCGGGCCGACAAGCCGCCCACCATCCACATCAAAGCACTGTGTACACGGTCACTGTAGAATATCAGCAGCGCGGAAATGCCCGCACTTAAAAACGCCGATACGGCCACACCAGCCAAAATAATGCGGATAGGCCGGATGCCGTTTTTCCAAGCCAATATGTAAATAAGCAAGGCCGCCCCCATAGCGCCGATAAAGGCCGCCGGAGTTACCAGATAACTGAAGCCTGGGAAAGCCAGCATTATGAGAATGCCCAAAAGGCCTGCCCCTGAGGATATACCGATAATATGCGGGTCTGCCAGCGGATTTTTCATCACGGCCTGCAGGATTGCCCCGGAGAGCGCCAGATTGATGCCCACCAATGCCGCTACGATACTGCGGGGCAGACGGATATTATAGATGATTTGTCCATGAGGACTGCTGCCTGCGCCGGTTAGAAACTCTGCGATTTCCATAAGCGGAATATCCACAGAGCCTTTCACCATGCTGATGAGCAGCCCTAAACAGGCAAAAGCGGCCAACGCTAAGAGCATTAGCGTCCGCCGTTTCCTGCCTGCAGAAAACTCTGCTTCCTTCATTATATTTTTCCTTTACTTTGCCTGCGGATAAACACATTTGGCCATTTCTGCCACAGCCTCAGGATAATGAATACCGGGGCTCAGCAGGAAGAGTTCCTGGGGCAGATAATAAACCTTCTTATCCCGCACTGCGGGGATACTCTGCCAGGCCGGACCTTGCATGGTTTCCTCCATGCTGGCCTTGATGGCCGAAAGCTTGCCCATGCTTGTGACAAAGATGATTTCCGGATTCTGCTCCACTAAAGTTTCCATGCTGTAAGGTGCCGCATCAGGATTTTTCTCCAAGGGCTTGCTGCCGCTGGCCACATTCTCCCAGCCGAGCATTTTGGCCACGGAACCTGCGATACTGCCATCGAGCTGTACCGACAGGCCCTGACTCGTGCTATGGATGATGGACACGCGCCGCTTGTCTGCAGGAATGCTGTTTTTCACGGCCGCAATCTTATCATCCATGTCCTTAATCAGCGCTTCGCCCTTTTCCTTGTTGCCGGTAACGGCAGCGAGCGTATTTACTTCCCGCTTCACATCCTCGTAGCTTTTCATATCGAGCACCAAGGTCTTGATGCCGCTTCCTTCCAGCGCTTCCACGAGCTTTTCATTCATGCCCTTGTTGATGATGACCAAGTCCGGCTGGCAGGAGAGTACCTTTTCTGTATCAATCTGATAAACCTTGCCGACGCTGGTAATGTCCTTGGCATAGGCCGGCATCTTGGTCTTGGAATCCGGACGGCCCACCACTAAATCGGCACCGCCCACAGCTTCCAAGGGTTCCAAAAAGGAAGCCGAAGTCACCACAATGCGGGCAGGTTTCGCCTTGAGTTCTACCTGACGGCCCAAATCGTCCGTTACCGTAACAAAAGTTGACTGGTCAGCGGCCTTCTGCTGCTCACTGCCACAACCAGTCAGCAGGAGTGCCAATACCATAACTGCCGCCAGCAATGCGCACAGCTGACGCTTCATAATATCATCCCCTATTATTTTTTGCGCGTCAAAATCGTGGAGAGATAGTTCAGCTTTTCCTTCTTATGGGCCAGGACATCATAGATGATTTTTTCATCATCGAGGCCGGCACGGCTCACAAGTACAGCCTGTTCAGCCATTTCGTTTTTGTCCAGCATGTCGGCCACTTCTTCAAAGTTCTTGTAGACCTTCATGAGCACCACATTGTCGGCAGCCTGCATGGCCTTTTCCACCTTTTCGGGGCTGGCAGTTGCCGGAATGATGGATAGCACGTCGTCCCCTTCCACAATAGGGTAACCGAGCTGGCTGCCGATAGCGGCAAATGCCGGAATGCCGGGAATGGTCTGAATGTCCACACCCTCATTTTCGAGCAGGCGGAACACGTAGATATAGGTGCTGTAGAACATGGGGTCACCGATGGTCAGGAAGGCCACGTTCTTGCCAGAGCGCAGCAGTTCCAGAATCTCCTGCTTGTTGGATTCCCATGCATCGATGCTGTTTTCCGCAAAGCCCTTCACCATGGGGAATACCTGATAGACGATTTCCACATCCTTCTTGAGATAGGGTTTGGCTACCGTCAGCGCCACGCTGCCGTCTTTCTTCTCCGTCTTAGGAGCGATAAGCACGTCCACCTGTTCAATGGCCTTGATGGCCTTCACCGTCAAAAGTTCCGGGTCGCCAGGGCCCACACCGATACCATAAAAGATTCCACTCATGAATCATTAACCTCCATACAATAGTGTCTTAGCCTATCATACTATGCTGACTATCACCTGTCAAATAAACCTCTAAGTGTGTTTAAGCCGCCCGCCCCAATTTCAGGCAGGGCAGACGGCTTAACACAGCGATGAATATAGATAAAATAGATGAATATGGTGAAATCTTATTTTTCGAGAGCGTTCCAGGCATCTTCCGCACGTTTTACATAGAGGTCGCGGATAGCCTTGTTTTCGCCAATGCCGTGAATGTAGGCATTAACCTTGTAGCCGGCTTTTTCCAGAATGGATTTATGGGAATCTTCTTCCTTACCAGCCATATCGTTGTTGGCATGGTCACCGGCAACCATCATCATCGGCATGAGCGTGATGTTCTTGATGCCGTTCTTCTTGAGCTTGGGCATAACCGTTTCGAGGTTCGGCCAGCCTTCTACCGTGTAAACGTAAACATTCTTGTAACCGGCTTCGTCGAGCTTAGCCTGAATTACAGAATAGTAAGCGTTGGAAACCTGCGGCGTACCATGTGCCATAATCAGGATGGCATCTTCCTTGCCCTGTTTCGGGAACTGGGTGGACAGCGCCTTGATGGTTTCAGCCACATCGTCAGCCTGTTCTTCCTGACCCTGCCAGTACATCAGAGAAGTGCCCAGCGTCATCTTCTTGAACTGGTCTTTGTAGTTGTGATATACGCCGATATCGTAGTTGTATTCCATGCCCGGAATAACATCGAGAGATGCCAGTGCTACGCGGGTGTAGCCTTCTTTTTTCAGCTGTTCCAAGGCTTCTTCCGGCGTCGGGAAAGTAATGCCTTCGTTTTTCTTCACGCGGTTAATGATGATATGGGAAGTATACGCCGTTACCACCTTGGTATTCGGATGCTTAGCCTGAATGGCCTTTACCGTAGCATCGATGGTCTTAGCGCGGGTATCTTTGAACGTCGTACCAAAAGTCATCACCACAATGGCGTCCTTGTTGGCCTTGTTAGCCATAGCCGGGTTTTCGTTCTTGAGCACGCCGATTTCGGATGCCTGCTTGAGGGCCTTGGTCGGAGCCTTGACTTCCTCGTTGAGCTGATAAGCTGCTTCTGCCGGTACATAGCTTGCGGAGAAAGCTGCCCCGCAGGCGATAGCTGCTGCTAACATTTTCTGCCAGTTTTTCATAAATAAAAAACCTCCCTAAATACTCCCCTGCATCAGAAAAAGCACCTCTCTGCAAAAAAGCGCAGAAAGATGCTCCCATCTCAAAAGACGAAATCCCCTTCCCATCGCTCGCAGGTTCAGCAGCCTCCCAACAGCTGCTACGGTGATTGTCAAACAGGCAGTTCTCCTGGCTCGGTTCATCGCTCCCCTGCGCCTTCCCAAAAGCTTCGCTTCCAGTGACTTAACTATGCAGGCTTACTCCCCTTACAGTGGCGGGACCGCGCTGGCCTTTAACCAGCTTCTCTTTTCAGCAGCCGGATGTGCGCCGGCTTGCACCTGTTCCTCTTATGCAGTTTATAAATAAATGTGAAATCACTCACATTTTTAATTATAATCACTAAGATATATGCTGTCAATCACAGCATAAAAGAATTTCATTTATGCGGCCAACTTATCAAAGGCACGACGGCTCAGATAGAAGCCCAGCAGCGCATACGCAGCCAGTACGAGCAGGGATAGAATTTCCCCTTCGCCGCCACTAGCCAGACTTCGCAGCAGCATGCTCGTATGCGTCAGTGGCAGGGCTTCAATCGCCCAACGCAGGACGCTCGGCAATGCCTGCGTGGTAAAAAAGGTGCCACAGAGAAAGGACATGGGCAGCAGGATATAAGTGTTCACCTGACTCATTTCCTCATAGGTGCTGATTTTCATGGCGGCAAAAAAGCCTACCTCCGCAAAGATAACGGCATTGAGCACCAGCACCAGCAGCATCTGGCCGGAAAGCTCCAGCCGGGCGCCAAAACCATAGGCCAGTACCAAAATGATGGCACTGGAGATAAGGCTGCGGAGAACCGCCGCTAAGACCTTCCCCAGCACATAGGCGGCAGGCTTAATCGGAGCCAGAATATATTCTTCCAAACTCTTATGGTAAATGCGCTCGGCATGTACCGGCGTGATGCTGTTAAAGCTGATATTCATGGAATTCAGCGCCAGTATCCCCGGCACGAGGAAGTCCAGATAACTGCCGCTGCCCACGTTAATACTGCGCCCCAATCCCCAGCCAAAGGCCACCAGATAGAGCATAGGCGCCACCATACGGGCCAGAATGAACTTGGTCAGGCGCCGCTTGAGTACAACCCAATCCCGCCAGAATACCGTCCAGGTATCGTATAAAACTTGCAAAATCACAGGCCTCCTTTATGCCCGGTAAGTTCAATAAACACATCTTCGAGATTCGTGGGGCGGATAAGGATGCCGCCAGCCGCTTCCTGACTGCCGGCAAAGGCCGCCGCTTCCTGTTTTTCTCCGAAGAAGCGGTATTCCCGTCCCTCGCTGCCATCCCATTCCACGGTGAATTTTCCGAGCCGTTCCTTGAAGTTTTCCGGCGTGTCAAGTGCCGTAAGTTTCCCCTTGTTTAAGATGGCCACCCGCTGGCAGAGATTTTCTGCTTCCTCGATATAATGCGTGGTTAAAAACACCGTCACGCCGTCCCGGGCAAGTCCCCGCACCAAGTCCCAGATGCGCCGCCGCACCTGCGGGTCAAGGGCTACAGTCGGCTCATCCATAAAGAGAATCTTGGGCTTATGAATCAGTGCCCGGGCAATAAGCAAGCGCCGCTTCATTCCCCCGGACAAGCGGCGCACATTATCATTTATGACCTCGGTCAGTTCCACATAGTTCAAAAGTTCCGCAATCCGCTGCTGGCGTTCCCTTTTTTCCATATGATGCAGGCGGGCATGAAGCTCCATGTTCTCTCCCACGGTCAAATCCTGGTCAAAGTTCACATGCTGGGGCACCACGCCAATCAAAGACTTGACCCGCTGGGCTTCCCCGGAACTGAAGATATCCCGCCCGCCATAGGCAATTTTACCTGCGGTGGGCTTAAGCTGCATGGTGAGCATGCGGATGGTCGTGGTCTTGCCTGCCCCATTGGGCCCCAGCAGGCCAAAGACCTCCCCAGGACGGACATGCAGGGACAGCGCATCGACGGCAGTCTTTTCCGTCTTTTGCCCCTTCTTATCCTTATGCGGAAATTTTTTGGTCAGTTTATCAATAACAATCATCGGGTCTAATTTCTTCCCCCTCGGTATTCATGGCGTTCATTCACCCATTAGTATAGCATCATTACGTCCTTTTGGCGAACCTTCAGTGTGTTTCCGTCTGTTCGCCCCTGACTGCTTTCCGCTGTACATCATACGCGCCAATCTGCTGCCGCATACTGGCCAGCAAAAGTTCCGGCTCCACCGGCTTCGTCAGATGGTCATTCATCCCCGCCTTGCGGGAATCCTCTACATCCTCCTGAAACGCATTGGCAGACAGAGCAATGATGGGCACAAGCCCCGCATCCTTCCTGTCCAGCTGGCGAATCTGTGCCGCCGCCGTCAAACCGTCCATCACCGGCATCCGAATATCCATCAGAATCACATCAATGCTGTACTGCGGCGACTCCAAGAACTGCAGTACGCCCTGTTCGCCGTTTTCAGCGGTAATGACCTGCAGATTATTCATTTCCAAAATGGTGGTCACAATCTCCCGGTTCAGCTCATTATCCTCGCAGACGAGAACCTGACGGCCTTCCAAATCGACCGCCTCGCTATCCGGCAGCTGCTTTTGCCGCCCCTCATCACTGGCCCTTTCTATCTCCAGTTCCACCGTAAAGGTTGTGCCCTTCCCCAGTTCACTTTCCACCACCACAGTACCGCCTAAGATATCCAGCAGCCCCTTGGCAATGGAAAGGCCCAGCCCTGTGCCCATAACGCCCTGCGCAGACAGAGCATCTTCCTGCTCAAAGGGTTCAAACAGCTTGGGAATGAAATGGGCAGATATACCCCTACCGGTATCCTTCACCATAAAGCGGCACTTACAATGGTGGTCATCTCTTTCAAGCACCTTGCCCTCAAGCCATACATCCCCGCCTGCCTCCGTGAACTTCACCGCATTGGACAGGAAATTCAGCAGGATTTTGGAAAGCTTCAGCCTGTCCAGCCGGACAAGGCCCACTTCTGCAAAATCCATATTGACATGAAAATTGACCCCCTTCTGCTCCGCCGTTGAACGGATGGAGGCAATCAAGCGGTCCAGCATATGGTTGGCTTCCACCACTTCATAATCCAGCTGCTTTTTCGCGGAGCCTATCCGGGAAAGCTCCAATGTGTCGTTAATCAAATCCTTCAGCAAAGAACCGGCCGTCATAATCTTCTGCAGGTATTCATGCACCTTGTCGATTTCCTGACATTGCAAGGCCAGCTCTGCCACACCCAAAATACCATTCAAGGGAGTCCGCATATCATGGCTTACATTGGAGAGGAACGCCGACTTGGCTCGATTGGCACTTTCAGCCTTCTCCAAAGCCTGTCGCAGCTGTTCGTTGAGCTTTTCCATTTGCTCCTGATGGCGAATTTCATCGGTAACGTCCTCAAAGCTGCCCACCAACCCCACAATTTCGCCATTTTCAATCAGTGGCCGTTTGCTGGCCACAATATCCCGCATTTCGCCATGACTCATGCATTTGCCACGGACGCGGTAAGTCGATTCTCCCTTATGCAGAACGCGCCACTCATCACTTTTGAACGGCTCTTCCTCCGCATGCCAGCCCATTTCCTCATCGGTTTTCCCTAAGATGACCTGCTCCGAAGGAAAATCGTAATAATCCAAAAAGGCCTTGTTTGCTCCCTGAAAGCGCCGTTCCTTATCCTTCCAGAAAAGTGCCGTCTGCGTGGTATCCAAAATCCGTTCCAAGAGCGCATTCGTATGGGTAAACACTGCCGCCTGCTTTTCCTGTTCTTCCCGTTCGGCCGTTATATCCATGCTGGCAATATACTGCAAAACCGAACCATCAGCCAATTTTCTGCCATAAATGGTCGACATCAGCCATATAAATTTATCTTTTTCTGGTGGCAGAACCATGCGGTAACTAAACTGCAGCAGTTCCTCCGGATTATGAAAAACACGCTGCACCATGCGCAATACGCGTACCAAATCATCCGGATGAATCTGTTCAGTTATCGGCAGCATAAAGAAATCATAGAGTTCTTCGCGGCTCATTTTGAACATACGACAAAGTCCTGCAGAAATATGCAGGACTTCAAGGGCGTCAGGATACCTCCGGCAAACCAAAACCGGCGCATAGGCATCATCAATATTAGCAAATTTATATTTCGAATCGGCTAACATTTGCGCTCCCTCCAGCAATGACTTAATCTTTCACTAGATATTCTGTAAGAAGCGTAAATTTTCCTTCTATAAAGTGGTTAACCAATAAAAAATTTTGTCACCATCCAGAGAAGCGGCACGGCCACCAAGGTGCGTTCCAAAAAAATCACAAACAGGCGCTTGATATCCAAGCCTACATCACTCTTGACGATGATGCTGCCCACCTCGGTCAGATAGATAATCTGCACGAGCGACAGGGCCGAGATAAAGAAGCGAATCTGTTCCGGTGCTTCGGGATTCGTGATGAGCGCCGGAATAAACATGTCGATAAAGCCCACCAACGTAGCCGGTGCCAGCGTGAAAGCATCGGGAATACCGATAGCCCACATGTAAAGTCCCATGGGATAGGCAATCCATTGGAAGATAGGCGTTTCATTGACGAGCAGTGTGCCGATGGTGCCCCAGGCAATGACGATGGGAATCAGGTCAAAGAGAATGCCGATGGCCATCTCAAGCCCCACCTTCACCGCTACGGACAGACGGAACTTTGCCGCCCGCTCCAAGGCCGCGGCAATGGCCCAGCTGACGAGTGAATTGCCCTGCGGCACTTCTTCTTTTAGCTGTGGCTCACCGCGATAATCCTCGGCCACCGCAGCCAGTGGCGGAATGCGCACGGCAATTACCGCCAGCAAGAGGCCCACCACCGTTACCGTCAGATAGAGCAGCGGAAATAAATGCTCCACATGGAGCGTGCCCGCTACCACCATGCAGAAGGGAATGGACACCAAAGAGAAGTTCGTCATAATGGTGGCCGCTTCGCGGCGGCTGTAGTAGCCACTGTTATACTGACCGGCCGTTATGAGCACCGCCGTGTTGGACGAAGCCAGCCAGGAGGCAATGAGGTCAACCGATGCCCGCCCCGGCACATGAAACAGCGGACGGATAAGCGGCTTTAAGAGCACCCCCGTAAACTCCATAATACCCGTATCCGTCAGGAAGGGCAGTACAAAGCTCAACGAAAAAGCCAAAGCCACCAAGGTCTGGGAAAGCCCCACCATGCTGCCGCCCACATCAGCGCCGCGAATCCATTCGGGGCCGATTTCACCGCCCACGGCAATGACAACGAGCAATGCCACCAGCCGCGTAAGCAGATAAGGCCAGGACACATTAAAAAGCCCCATGGCCCACTTGCGCTTCGTGATAAAAGACGGCTGACAGAACCGGCAGGCTAGCGCGCCCAGAGAAGACAACGCCACCAAGAGATACAAGAACCAGGGAACATTGGCGGTAATGAGCTTCTCCAGCCACTCCGTCAGCATCCCTACAGGAGTTGAAAAGCCCTCCCCGCCCCCAACAGGCAGGAGGAACATGCCCATACCAAACAGGGCACCAACCACAAACTTAATCCATGTCATGTATTTTTCCTCACTTTTAATGCATAAATTTACAACAGCACCTATTTTACACGGTTTTTGTCCTCTTGTCACGCATTTTTTTGCCCGATTCTTATAGCCCAGCCCTTGTTGACAAGTCAATCTGACAAGTCAAATGTCAGGGCCAATTCACTCCCCCCGGACGATTAAAATCTGCGGTTCACTTCGTCAGCAACATTTCAGAAAGCCTTGGCGCCTCCCGCTTCATGCCTTTTATGATGACGATTTGGAAGACAAAGGCACACAGTATGACGATAAGTCCCATTATTATCCAGAAGGCCATGCTTTCATCATCCATTCCTTCAACCGCTATGGCCGGATTGTAGACCGTCAGGGCATCGTAGATGGTATGAATGAGTACAGGAACGGCCAACGCGATCACATAGGAGGACTTATACAGAAGACCGTTTTCCCTGTTGTATTTTCCCAGCCCAAGGTATTTGCCCATGATGATGCCCATTGACATATGCATCGCTACATCGGTAAGGCGGAAGAGCGTCATGATACTTTCTCCATACACCATCTCTTCGAGCAAGGTGAAGCCAAAACCTGTCGCACCGCCTATCAGGGCGTATTCGTAGACATTTTTCGGCTTCAATATGCAGATGGCCCAGAGTATCATCAATAGCTTGGCAAATTCCTCGGTGAGCCCAGCCCGCAGAAAAGCTGAGACAAAAGCTTTCAAAAACGGGTCCTGTATATCGCTTAGGCTATAGCCCTCCACCGTCAGGCCATAGCCGATGGCCAGCGTAACAGCAAAGGCCAGGATGGTTGAAAGTACCCCCAGGCCGATAGGAAGCAGGGCCTGCTTTTTACCGATGGTTGCGCCGACCTCCCATTTGCGCATTTTCTTGTAGATTATGCCTAATATAATTGCGGCTAAAAGCATCTGAATAAGTTCCATGATACGTCACCCCTTTCGTCACGGAATTACAACGACCAGCCTATACCTATGCATTTGTGCAGGTAGTTCTTTATATATTTCCCGCTATGTTCAAGAAATCCTTTTCTCAAACAAAAATCCCCCGCAGAGCCAGCATCTTTGCAACTAAGGCAAAAGTGCCAACCCCACGGGGTATCTTAAAATCGAACCTGCCATGCAGGATATATTCAATTATGGAGCTGATAACCAGGATTGAACTGGTGACCTTATCCTTACCAAGGATACGCTCTACCGACTGAGCTATATCAGCAACGACTCGTATAATATAGCATTTAACAGGGTATCCTGTCAACACTTTTTTTAATCTTCGGAGGCGGGTCGAAAACGGAACATTGACATGTCAAATTCCCCTTCCTACTTGAACAGGTCCCAAACCTTAGCCAGGAATCCTCTGTCTTCATAGCGCCTTAACTTCTGCTGCAGATTATGGATTTCATCCTCCAGCACTTTTATCTTATCACTATCCGAGATATTGGTATTGCGGAAGTACAAGGCGTTTATCCCCTTGATGGCATCCGTCGGCGTCAGCCAGGTTTCACTGGCTACCTTGGCGGCATAATGCATATCATAGGCATGCCCTAGTGCCAGCGTCACAGGTGTTTCACTTTTGGCAATCGCTTCGATTACCGCCGGATGATAAAAGGGCGTAAAGTCCACCCTGTCCCCGCCGCCGCGCACGATACAGATGAAATCGTATTTATCCGCTTCGTCATTTATCGCTTGAATGGTTTGCACGATTTCCTCTGGGGAACTTATGGTGATATCATAGGATTTTATGCTGTAATTGCCCTTGCGCAAGGCGTAAAAGTCAGCCTTGCCGGCACTGCCGCCAGCGGTAATCAAAGCCATCCGATTTTCTGTGATTTTGATTTCCGGCGGTGCCGTTGCTGACCATTCATCCTTGTACTCCGCCTGCCACTGCTTGAGCTGATTTATCCACTCAGATTCCCGTGCCTCGCCGTTTTCCAGACGGGACAGGCCGATATACTCCGCCTTGATTTGAAATTCGTTCTTGCGCTCATGCCAAATCTGCAGGCTGCCGCGAACATCCACCACCGCACCTTCGACGATCGCATCCCGGTCAGCAATTTCAATATGTGCCGGTATCCAGACGGAAAGTTTCTTCTTTTCCTCGATGCCGCAGGTCATGATCATAAAGGTCTTTTTCTCATTTATGTAGTGGACGGTTCCATATAGCGTACGGACTTCCTTGAGTTCATCCCCTAATTCCACGTTGTCGTATAGCAAATCCAGATAATCATCCATGGGGATGGGCCTTCGCTTATTGTATTCCTGGATGATATAGGAAACCGCCTCCGGAAATTCTTTTTCATGTTGTTTCCTCAGCTGTTCTGTGTTCAGCTTTTGGGAGTCAATGCACCACATCCAATTATGGTTAACATTTCCCACATTAATTCCCGGAAATCTTTCCGTCTTCAGCGTCTCCCAAAAGTTGCGGTTCTGATAGGGGTCTTTCTGGTTCTCTTGTTGCTTAATCTTAAATTCCATATATCTTCCTTCATCAATGAGCAGAGTTTCAAACATCTATTGATGATAAAGCATATCGTCTGGAAATACAATTAAAGCAAGATTAAAAATCGCTCCTTAATCCGTCCCGAGCCCCTTATCGTTGCGCAGTTGTATTGCCTCGGCAATATGCGGCGCTGTGATATTTTCCGCCCCGGCCAAGTCTGCTATGGTTCTGGCCACTTTGATAATCCTATCATAGGAACGGGCGGAAAGATGCTTCTGCCTGAAGGCCTGCTCCAGCATGGCTTTTGCCTGCGGCTCCAATGGACAGAGCTTCTGCAGCATGGCATGATTCATCTGGGCATTGCAGAAGATATGATATTTTTTGAGCCGCTGCAGCTGTATTTTTCGGGCCGCTGCCACCCGCTGACGGATTTTCGCCGACGATTCCGCCCGCTTGGCTGAGGAAAGCTCCTCATACTTCACCTGCGGCACCTGAATGTGAATATCGATTCGATCGAGCAGCGGCCCGGAAATCCGCTGCGTATAGCGCTTGATTTCATAAGGCGTGCACTTGCATTCCCTGTCCGGAGAACCAGCATAACCGCAGGGGCATCCGTGCGGATAATTGTGCGGGTGCGGTAACGATAACAGTAGACTACCCGCCCGCCCCATCTCCCGGAACAACCACGCAGGAGCGAATCA